>JAFYZG010000133.1 GCA_017548825.1 Oscillospiraceae bacterium | reverse complement strand
CGGAGAAGTATTTCTCGCCGTCGATAACGCAGATCACGGCGCAGTGCGCGGGGGGCGTGACAAAATCCCGCCCGGCGACGATCCGGACCGTGACGACATAGGCCTCGAAGCCGACGGCGCGCAGAAAGGCGCAGAACAGGCTGTTGAGCTCGAAGCAGTAGCCGCCGCGGTTGTGCCGCACGATCTTGTCGAACAGGTCCTCTATGGCAAGGGAAGGGGTGACGCCTTGCCCCAGCAGTCCATGGCGTCAAAGGGGATGTGGGTAAGCTGGGCGTGGACGATCCTGTCCAGCCATTCAGCCGTAGGTTCCGGGGTTTCTCCCGCAAGACCGATACGCTCAAGATATGCGCCGGCGTCGGGAAGGGGTGCGTAAAGTTCTTCGTACATGGATATAGTCTTTCTGTTATTCGGTCGATGCGCCCGGAGCGCAGGTCCGTGCTCCGGGCAGCATATCATTTCAGTCTCTCAGTGTCCGGGATCCGTTGTCATACTTTGAACAGCACCTTGAGGTAGTTCCAGAAGTAGTAGGGCACCAGATAATCGGTGTGATAGTAATCCGACAGCGAGTACAGGATGTTGTTCCTGCTCGGATCGGAGCCGTAGGAGAAGCAGGGCTGTTCCGTCAGGAGCTTGACCTGCAGTCTCATTCCGGGGCCGTCCCTCATGCCGCCGCTGGCAGCATAGATAAAGAACGGGAGCTCCGGATGGGCCTTGATGGGAGCGGTGATGTAGTCCACGATCTCCTCGTCGGTGCAGGTCGGGAACGGGCCGCTTCCGGGAGGCATCGGCAGGGGCTTGTCGCAGGAGATGCCGCCGCTGGTGGGGCAGAACCACCTGAAGTACTCGAAGTCGTAATGGAACATCCTCCAGGTCCAGGCTGCGCCGCGGGAGTATCCCGCGAAGGCGCGGTGGTCTCTGGTGGCCTTGATGCCTTCGTCGGAGGGATCCTCCAGATATGTGTTGAACCTCATCTCCACGGCGGGGATGATGTCATGGACGATCTCCTTGTAGTAGTTGCCGGGGATGCCGGGGGTCCAGCCGTCGCCCGCCTCGGCGCCGCCGGTCTGGATGCGGACGTCCGCGTCGCGCATCGGATCCATGTAGTAGGTCACGAACACGATGATGCAGGGATCCAGCTCGCCGGAGTCGAACAGCATGTCGAACATGTACTTGTTGCCGCCTATGGCGAACATGGCGGGTTCGCAGGTGTTGCCGTGCTGGAAATAGAAGACGTTGTACTTCCTGTCCTTGTCGTCCTTGTCATAGCAATAGGGCAGGTAGGCGTACGCGGTCTTGTTGTAGGTCTTTCCGTTCTCATAGACGGAGGTGGAATAGTCGATCCTCTCGACGGTGCCCATCCTCTCGGGTACTCCCGTTCTCAGGTAGGGATTCTCCTCGAAGACGGTCTCGTAGGCGAGGACCTCGCCGGGCTTTGTAATGACTTTTCTGAATTCGCTCATAGGGTCACCTCTTTCTGTACCGTATGCGTCTCAAAATCCTTCTATTCCCATGTTACAACAAGCAGGTATAATAATGGAAGAGAAAATACAAGATCGGGAGGAACATCAATGTATCCGGAAAAGATGAAGAGAAAATACGCCTACATGCTGGCCAGGGTGGGACTCAACGTCCAGCCCGGACAGACCGTGCTGGTGGAGGCGGCCATAGAAGGCGCAGCTTTCACGCCCATATTCGCGGAGGAGTGCTACAAGCTGGGCGCCGGCAATGTGGTAGTCCACTATCTGGATGAGCCCAACCTGAAGATAGCTTCCATGTACCGTGACCTTGAGGACGTCCGCAGGGTGGAGGACTGGGAGGAGCTCCAGTGCCAGAAGTATCTGGACGAGGGCGCCTGCTACATAAGGCTGGAGGGGGTCAACCCCGCGCTCATGGAGGATCTGCCGGAGGAGCAGGCCAACGCGATCTTCGCGCACGTGGACGCCGTCAGGAACATCATGCGCAAGGCCTCCAGGGAGAAGCACTGTCAGTGGTGCATCGCCATGATCCCGACTCAGGAGTGGGCCGACTACATCCTCAGAGACATCCCGGAGGAGGAGAGGCTCGATCACCTGTGGGATCTGCTGCTCAAGCTCTGCTACATAGACGAGGACAACGACGTGGTGGAGACCTGGGAGGAGAAGACCCGCGTCAGGGGAGAGAAGGGCAACATCATCGACTCCTATCACTTCACCAAGCTTCATTACACGGCGTCCAACGGCACCGACCTCACCGTGGAGCTGACGCCCTATTCACACTTCGGCATGGGCAACAGGCAGCTGCCCCCCAACTTCATCAGACACGCGGCCAACATCCCGTCGGAGGAGATCTGCACCACGCCCGAGAAGTTCGGAACAAACGGTGTGGTATACGCCTCCAGACCTCTGATACTCGGAGGCAAGAGCGTCGAGAACTTCGGCTTCCGCTTCGAGAACGGCAAGGTCACGGAAGTGCTGGCCGGCGAGGGCAAGGAGATGCTGGAAGCCCTCGTCAACATGGACGAGAACGCCGGATACCTCGGAGAGTGCGCGCTGGTGGAATACCATTCGCCCATATCCATGAGCGGAAGGGTCTACTACACCACCCTCATAGATGAGAACGCCTCCTGTCACCTGGCTCTCGGAAGAGGCCTCGGCATGGGCAGCCCCGACCCGAAGTACACGTTCAACGACTCGGTGATCCACATTGACTTCATGATCGGCACCGAAGACATGCACATCGTCGGCACCACCGAAGACGGCAGGGAAGTGGTGGTCTTCGACAAGGGCGACTTCGCGATCTGAGCGGAGCTGCTGATATGATCAAAGCGATAGTACTGGATCTGGACGGGACCCTGCTGAACTCCCGCAAGGAGATAACACCGGATACCAGACAGGCTCTGCTCAGAGCGCAGAAGGCCGGTATCAGGCTGGCTCTCGCCTCGGCGAGGAGTCTCAACGGCCTTGCGAGGTTCGGCAGACAGCTGGAACTTGAGCGCAATCACGGCATGCTGATCTGCTATAACGGCGGGCTCATCACGGACGCACAGAGCGGAGATACGCTGTATTCAAGAGCCATGCCTAAAGAGCTTGCTACGGAGATCTGCAGGTTTCTGAAACAGTATGACGTCATCCCCATGATCGACAGGGGGAAGTATCTGTATCTCAATGATGCTTTCGCCGGAACGATACACTATAACGGCGGCGAGCTGGACATCATCCGCTACGAATCCAGAAGCAACGAGTTCCTGATCTGCGAAACGGAGGATCTGGCGGAATGGATAGACTCCGACGTCCCCAAGATCCTGGTGGCTGCGGAACCGGAACTGCTGGATGAGATAGAAGAAAAGCTCGCAGCCCCTTTCAGGGACAGAGCCAAGGCCGGAAGGACGGCGCCGTACTATTTCGAGTACAACGCCAGAGACGCCGACAAGGCCGCGGCGATGCTGCAGGCATTTGAGGCAGCAGGTATAAGCTCCGATGAGATGATGGCCTTCGGGGACGCACAGAACGACGAGAGCATGATCAGGGCGGTCGGATACGGCATAGCCATGGGCAATGCCGTGGACTCCCTCAAGGAGATCGCTTTTGACGTCACTGACGACTGCGATAGTGACGGCATCGCAAAGGCTTTATACAAATACCTGCCTGAACTGAGAGACGTGGAGATATGATCTGCCATACAGAAAACAGCGGACCGGCTGGTCCGCTGTTTTGCGTAACAGATATGTTCTTCAGTTTTGCGCGAGGGCGAGAAGGCGCGCATGCTCTTTCTCCGCGTCGCGGAGCTCCGCTTCCTCCGTCATGCCCCACTCGTTCCTGCAGCTGTCTACGATCCTGCCGTAGACTTCAGCAGCCTTTGCGTAGTTTCTCCGGATCTTATAGATGTCGGAGATACCCTGGAGAGCGTCGACGAATCTGGGTCTGTCGGTGTCCTTCTCGTAGGACAGCTCGTAGAGCTCTATTGCCCTGTCATAATCGCATTTCTTCGCGTAGTACTGAGCGGCCTCAAAGAGGATGCCGCTGTCGTCGGGATCGTCTCTGACGAGACCCTCAATTATGCTGTCCGCGGTCTTCTCATCGAATCTGGCCAGAGCGATGTGCGCGGGATATATGCGGCACAGCACGCTGCTTGCTCCGTCAAGCCCGCGGAGTATCTCCAGATACTTTTCAGCCTCGTCTGCGCGGTGATCGGCAAGAAGATTGTCGATCAGGTAGCAGTAGGGGAGCACAGCTTCCGGGCGGCTCTCGGTCAGTTCGCGGTAGAAGTCTATGGCGTTGGCGTGGTTGGAGATGTTCCAGTCCCATACGTAATGTCTTTCTGCCTGAGCCAGCATCCACTGGCTCTTCTTTTCTGAGGGTGCCATGCGGATGGAGTCTTTGGCGTACTGTCTTACCTTCTGCGCCGCGGCGTTCATACGATGCCAGTACAGGTAGGCCATCAGGTCCACAGCCCGCTGCTTATGAGCTTCTTCCGTCATCTGAGATCTGAGGAAATCCTCATATTCCCTGAACTGGTCGTTGGGAAGGTCATCCTCGATGTCCAGGCTGTTCTCTATGCGGTTCAGTTTCTGCCCGGAGCTCAGGTCGAACAGTTCGTCGATGCTCACCCCGAAAGTCTCTGATATGGCGGGCAGCAGGGAGATGTCCGGCATCGCCACCGAGTTCTCCCATTTGGAGACCGCCTGCGCTCCGACGCCGAGCCTGTCCGCCAGCTGTTCCTGCGTCAGGCCGGCTCTGTATCTCAGTTGTCTTATCTTGTTTCCGAGTTCCATTATTATTCCTCCGGTATATGGTGTTCAGCTGACGATTTAATTGTACGGGAGGAGGAAGCCCCGTACAATAACTCCGTTTTACAGTCAGGTAGCCTGTCAGGCGAGTTCTCAGAACTCTTTTCCGGCCATGATCCTCACGCTTATGCGGTAGGACAGGTACATGATCCCGAGAGACAGGACCGTCAGGACGACGGGGATCGTCCAGAAGTATGTCCCGCCGAGAGTCTCGTCAAGGAAGACCTTGGCCTTTACCCAGAAGGAATGATCCGCATGGGGAAGGATATCCTGCAGCAGAACGAGTCCCGCAGCCAGCACCGCGCCGACGACGCCGTATGCTATCATCATGACGAGCCTCGCCTTCTCAGCGCCGTATTTCAGATTTATCGGTATCATGAAGGATACCAGGCAGATCATTACCGGGATCACGATGATGGCGGAGCGGATGTCGTCCATGGGTACGGCGCTCCCGTTCTTTATCAGCGAGGTGATCTCGCAGACGATCAGCCCCAGCACTGCGCCGGCGGCCTCCATCAGAAGGCACAGCAGGTATTTCTCCCTGACATAGCCCTCACGGTCGGTGGGCAGCGTGAACAGGAACGGCATGCCGTTGTCAGCCTGGTCGTAAGAGATGGAACTGATGGCTATTACGCCTGCCAGCATCACTGTGTATCCCACGATGAAAGCTCCCTGCATGGAGAAGCTCATCATCAGGCACAGAAATATGTATATGATCCAGGTCTTCTTCTGGCTGAACAGCATCCTGAGATCCTTTATCATAAGACCTTTCACAGCAGTTCACCTCCTGCCATTATAAGTATCAGATCGTCTATCGATCCCTTCTGTATCACGAGACCGGGGCAGTTCTCCTCGTAGTATCTTCTGTCGTCCGCGAAGCAGCTGTACCCGAAGTTCTCTTTCCTGACTGCCAGGATGTGCTGCTTGTCCAGTGTCCCGTAGGTCTCTTCATCCACTCTCATGACGCCGTAGCTGTCCAGCAGTCTGTCGGTGTCCTCGTGCAGGATGATCTTTCCGTTGTTTATGAGATATATGTCATCGCAGAGGTTCTCCAGGTCGGAGGAGATGTGCGATGAGATCAGTATGGAGCAGTCTTCGTTGCTGGTCAGGTAATCGCGGAGCATGTCCAGGATCTCGTTGCGGGCTTCCACATCCAGACCGGCTGTGGGCTCGTCCATGATTAGCAGGTCGGAGCGGTGGCTCAGCGCGGTCAGGACCCGCAGCTTGGCCTTCATGCCGGTGGAGAACTCCTTTATCGGCTTGTCCTCCGGCAGTCCGAAGCTTTTGCACAATCCCAGGAAGCTGTCCCTGTCGGCGTCGTCGT
>JAFYZG010000132.1 GCA_017548825.1 Oscillospiraceae bacterium | reverse complement strand
GTCATTACGCTCTCTGCCACGGTCCTGGTATAAGTTTCAGTTCAGTTGAGCGCACCGCCGCAGAACTCACATGTACCGTTTGCAGTGGGTGTCGTGGTTGCTCCGCAGAAGGGGCACACCACCGATTTCTTCTGTGACTCGACACTGTCGCGGACATCCTTTCTCATCTGGAGAAGTACTTCCTTGATCTCGTTGCACATATCCTCATAGGACCTGTACTCAGGACTGTTCTTGTCGTCGACGCTGCCGTCGTTGAGCTGGAACTCGATCTCGTTGAAGTAAGGATTGTTCACGTTGATCGTGACATAGAAGTCGTAATCGTACTCATAGCGCTTGGGCATATAGCTTTCTTTCTTTCCGTCGGGGAGCTCCCTCATGATCTCCTCTTTGTCCTCGTCGATCTTGTAGGAGCATCCGGTGACGTCGGAGAAATCCATGACGTCGGGATTGGCGTTCTGAAGGCTGCTGGCCGAAGTCACCATGAACTTCCGTGCATCCTCGTCGAACAGGACCTTGACTCTGTCGCCGAGGGTACTGGTGACGTGGAATGCGGCCACTTTTGCTTTGTTGGCCTCGCGGTATTCGAGCTGCTGTCTTATCTGTTCCACTGTGGAGGAGCGTCTCTCCGAGAACCAGGGCGAGAGCTTGGCGGCGCAGTTCTTGCAGAGGTTGCCGTCCTCAAGCTTTCTGTTTCCGAGCAGACCGATCTTCTCTCCGCAGATACTGCAGTATTTCTTGTCAAAAAGACCCATGAGTGGTCCTCCATGTTCAGAAGCTGCCCTGCCCTTCCCGGACAGGGCAGCATTTCGTTCGGATTATCTTACGATATCTTCCTCGTTGAAGGGATCGCCGCAGTTCGGGCAGAACTTGGGCAGGTTGTTGGGATCAGACGGTACCCAACCGCAGTTGTTGCATCTGTACTGAGGAGCATCCTCGGGCTTCGCGGTTCCGCAGTTGGTGCAGAACTTGCCCTGGTTGAGGGTGCCGCAGTTGGTGCAGGTCCAGCCCTGTACGGGAGCGGCTGCAGGCGCCGGTGCCGCTGCGGGAGCGGCGGTCTGCATGCCGAACAGCTGGGCGGGATTGACGCCTGCTGCCTGGTTGACCATGTTGTAGCCCATGAAGCCTACGTTAGTGCCGGCTTCGTTCTTGGCTGCGCTCTGGATGGCGTTGGAAGAAGCGCCGACCCACTGTGCTGCAGCCATGGAAGGATCCTTGAACACAGCGTTGCGCTGCAGTTCCTTGATCATGGCCTCATCGGCTTCGTCAGCCTTGATGCTGGATACGCCGATGTTGACGAGCTCGATGCCGCGGAACTCGCTCCACTTCTGGGAGAGCTCTGCCTTGAGGGCGTCTCCGAGCTGAGTGGTGTATGCGGGAAGCTGGCTGTATTCGATGCCCTGAGCGGAGACCTTGGCGAATGCGGGCTGCAGTGCGCTGAGGAGCTCGCTCTTGAGCTGTCCGTCGATCTTGTCGCGGGTGAACACACCGGTGAAGTTGTTGCATACGTTGGTATAGAACGCGATCGGGTTGGTGATCTTGTAGCTGTACTCGCCGAAGCAGCTGACGGATACGTTCATCCTGAGGTTGATGTTGGGATCGATCACGAGGAACGGGACCTTTGTGGGGGTGCCGTACTTGTTTCCGATGATCTCCTTGGTGTTGATGTAGTATACGCGCTGATCCTTGGGGGTCTCACCGCCGAAGGTGAAGGACGTGCCCATGTGAAGGAAGATCTCCTTGATGTTGTCGCCGAAGCTTCCGCCTCCGAAGAAGGAGGGCTCTGTGGAGCTGTCATAGACGAACTCGCCGGGCTCTGCGCAGAACTCTACGACCTTGCCCTGGTCAACGATGAGCATGCACTGGCCATCAGCAACTGCGATGACCGAGCCGCTGGAGATGATGTTATCGTCACTGTTACTGGACAGACCCGACTGGCGCTTCTTGCCTCTTACGGCCAGAACGTCATAGGGCAGAGAATCACAGTAAAAGTACTCTTTCCACTGCTGTGACAGCGTGGATGTTGCAGCACTCAATGCAGCACTAATAAGACCCATATTAATTCTCCTTTGCTGAATAAATATTGAATAAGGTCGCGGACCTTACACTTTCACTGTGAGGATTATAACATAAAAATTCATATGCAATAACGTATTTATCCGCGAAATATGGCATCTGAAAAGGTGAATTTTCCGTGAAATCGCATTCTATTGCGCCGGCGCGGGGAAAATCGTTACTTTTCGGTAAAACGGCGATGTCATTAAGCACACATTTGTATGGCATCCGTTCCCTATTTTCTGTATTCTGCGATGCCGTTATTATGATATAATCGTCTGCAGTATGACCAATACACCTTAAAGAGGAGAATAAACGTGTACGATCCACATAACGAAGAAGTACTAGAGAATATATGCATGCATCTGTGCGGATGCACTCTGGACGAAGTGGCGCCAAAGCAGGCCTACAGGGTCCTGGCCACCGCCCTCAGGGAGGGCATCGACAGATTCAATCAGGAATTCAGGGAGAAGGTCGCGAAGGAAGGCCGCAAACAGGCTTATTACCTCTCCATGGAGTTCCTCGTGGGAACGTCGCTGTACAACAACCTGTTCAACTGCGGGCTGCTGGAAGACGCCAGGGAGATCCTTAAGAAGCACAACCTGGATCTGGACGACGTGGTGGAATGCGAGCATGACGCGGGTCTCGGAAACGGCGGCCTCGGACGTCTCGCCTCCTGCTACATGGACGCCGCGACCACACTTGACTACCCCGTCACCGGCTTCTCCATCCTCTATGAGTTCGGCATCTTCCGCCAGAGGATCATAGACGGCTGGCAGGTGGAGTTCCCCGACAACTGGCTGTCCGACGGCGAGGTATGGCTGAGAAAGCGCGAAGAGGACGCCGTCGAGGTGAGATTCGGCGGAGAGGTCCACGAGTGGTTCGACAACGGCATATTCAAGGTCGTGAACTCCGGCTACGACTCCGTGCTGGCAGTTCCCTACGACCTGTACATAACCGGTTATGACACCAATACAGTCAACAGACTGGTGCTCTGGAGCGCCAGTAAGCCCCAGTCCTTCGACATGGCGGCATTCGCCAAGGGCGACTACGAGAGCGCCATGTACGAGAGCAACAAGGCCCAGATCATCTCCAAGGTGCTCTATCCTTCCGACGACCATGTTGCCGGAAAGAAGCTGAGGCTGCAGCAGCAGTATTTCTTTGTGTCCGCTTCCCTGCAGAGCATCCTGACAGAGCATCTGCGCCAGTACAAGACGCTGGACAACCTGCCCGACAAGGTCGCGATCCATATCAACGACACACATCCTGCCCTCTGCGTGCCCGAGCTCATGAGACTTCTCATGGACGAGTGCGGACTCGGCTGGGACGAGGCGTGGGACCTCACCTGCAGGACCCTATCCTATACGAACCACACAGTCATGGCCGAGGCTCTTGAGCACTGGCCCTGCGACCTGTTCGAGTCGCTGCTGCCCAGGCTCTACTCCATAGTCAAGGAGATCAACCGCAGGCTGATGGAGAAGATCACGGTCTTCTATCCCAACGATCCCGGAAAATGGGAGTACATGCAGGTCATCTCCGGCGGCGAAGTCAGGATGGCGAATCTCTGCCTCGCCTGCTGCCACATGACCAACGGCGTGTCCAGGCCCCATACCGATATCCTCATGAAGGACGTTTTCCACGACTACTACGCCATGGACAACTCCAAGTTCACCAGCGTCACCAACGGCATCGCCTACAGGAGATGGCTCGGACAGGCCAATCCCCTTCTCACGGATTACCTCAAGGAGCTTATCGGCGACGGCTTCATGAAGGACGCCAACGAACTTGAGAAGCTCATGAAGTATGCCGACGACAAGACCGTCCTCGACAGACTGGAAGAGATAAAGCTCAGCAACAAGACAAGGCTTGCGAGGTACATCGCCAATCACAACGGTCTCATCGTGGATCCCTCTTCCATGTTCGACGTGCAGGTCAAGAGGCTGCACGAGTACAAGAGGCAGCTGCTCAACGCCCTGAACATCCTCAAGATGTACAACGAGATCAAGGACGATCCCAATAAGGACTTCGTTCCCAGGACCTTCGTGTTCGCGGCAAAGGCGTCCGCGGGCTATACCCTGGCCAAGGAGATCATCAAGCTCATCGTCTGCATCTCCAACTTCGTGAACTCCGACCCCGAGGTCAGAGACAAGCTCAAGGTCGTCTTCCTTGAGGACTACAAGGTGTCTCTTGCGGAAGTCATCATTCCCGCGGCCAACATCTCGGAGCAGATATCCAATGCCGGCAAGGAGGCATCCGGCACCAGCAACATGAAGCTGATGCTCAACGGAGCAGTCACCCTCGGAACTCTGGACGGAGCCAATGTTGAGATCCTGGAACAGGTCGGCGAGGACAACATCTTCCTGTTCGGCATGACCACCGAAGAAGTCGACGAGCTCAGGAAGAAGGGCTACGATCCCAGGAAATATCTCACACCCGAGCTCGACAGGGCCCTTGATATGCTGACATACGGTGTCCTCGGCGAGAGATTCGACGGCATCATGCATTCCCTGTTCAACGAGACGGGCTGGGCCGACCAGTATATGACAGTAGCCGACTTCACCAGCTACTCGGAAGCTCAGAAGAAGGTCTCGGAAGTGTTCACCGACAGAGACAGATTCAACAGGATGTCCCTCGTGAACATCGCGAACTCCGGTTTCTTCTCCTCCGACAGGTCCATAAGGGAGTACTGCGACAGGATCTGGGGTATGAAGTAAAAATACTTTACAGCTATAATTGCGGGCGGCAGCGTGTCTGCCGCCTCTTTTTTGGTTGACTGCCCGCCCCGGGATTAACTAAAATCTAACCAGAGAACCAAATTAATCAACATAAACGGAGAGATTGACCATGAAGAAAGAGATCAGAGAAAATCAGGCGCTGAATTCCCACATCCTGAACTTTGATTACGTTCAGAGAGGGATGACGGTACCCACCTCCCAGAGCCCCATCGACCCCGCGGCGGGCTCCAAAGTCGTCATGCCTTCCCCCGGCTTCAGCGGAAGCGGCGTTCCCTTCAAGAGAGTTCCCGGTGTGACCATCCTTGAGAACGGAAAAGCGGAAGTCACCTTCTTCGCTCCCGACGCCAAGAGAGTGGAGATCGCCGGCATCGGCGGCTCCATGCAGGGCAGATACGACATGGAGAAGCAGGAAGACGGATACTGGAAGATCGTCCTCGACGAGGTAAGATCCGGATTCCATTACTGCGTATTCATCCAGGACGGCGTCATGACCTACAGCCCGGTGCTCCCCTTCGGATTCGGCTGCTCCTACGTCATGAACTACTTCGAGGTCCCGGATGAGGATTCCGAGTTCTACCTGCTGAACGACGTTCCCCACGGCACCATCCACATGGAGCTGCTCAAGAGCGAATCCACAGGCAGATACAGGAACCTCTGGGTCTACACCCCCTACGGATACGAGACAAGCAGCAAGAAGTATCCCGTCATGCACATCCTGCACGGCGGCGGAGAGAACGAGACCGGCTGGTTCTGGCAGGGCAAGCTCAACTACATCGCCGACAACCTCATCGCGGAAGGCAAATGCGAGGAGATGATCATCGTCGCCAGCAGCTTCGCGGCGCCCAAGGAACTGGAAGACGGGACCTTTGTCGACAAGGGATTCCCGGAAGTCATGTGCAATGAGATAGTTCCTTTCATCGACGGCAAGTACCGCACCATAGCCGACAGAGAATACAGAGCGATGGCGGGACTCTCCGCTGGCGGATCTATGGCCAGGCAGATCGCCCACGGTCATCCGGAATGCTTCGCCAACCTCGGACAGTTCAGCTGCGGCGGCGGATTCTCGGTCGCCGGACTGACCACGGTCCAGGGCGGATTCCTCCTGCTCCCCAACGGAACGCTCCAGGCCTCGGCAGGTCCCCGCTACGACGAACTGTTCGCTTCACCCGAGCACTACAACAGCACCATGAAGGTCACCTTCATCACCTGCGGCACTGACGATCCCAGACACAAATACACCGAGCCCCAGGTACAGGAACTGATAGACAAGGGATACAACTTCGAGTATGCCTGCTATCCCGGATACCACGAGTGGGACGTCTGGAGATACAGCGCCAGAGACTATATGATGAGACTGTTCAAATAAGCAGTTTTCATAAAGAGAGCGCGGAGCATTTGCTTCGCGCTTTTCTTGTCATATAATAATTGAAAACTCTCTGCGGAGGACCGCTGTATGCTGGACGACGTCAAGCGTTTCGATATGTCCAGGAAGCCCATGAGGATGCACCTCAGGCCTCTCATCTGGACACTGTGCGCACCGGATCTCATCAAGCACAGGAACCATCTCACAAAGATCGGCATGGAGGGCATAAAGCCCCCTTATCTGCTGCTGTGCAACCACAACGCATTCATGGACTTCAAGGTGTCCACGAGGGCCACTTTCCCCCACCGGGTCAACTACGTGGTCGCCATCGACGGATTCCTCAAGAGAGAATGGCTGCTGAGATTCATCGGCTGCATCTGCAAGCGCAAGTTCACCAACGACATACTGCTCATAAGACAGCTTAAAAGAGTCGTTGACGCAGGCGACATCGCCGCTATATATCCCGAGGCGAGATATTCCCTCTGCGGTACCACCGCGGTGCTGCCCGATTCCCTGGGAAAGCTGGCCAAATTCCTCAAGGTCCCGGTGGTGACTCTGATATGCCACGGCCATCACGTCAACTCCCCTTTCTACAACCTTCCTGACCACAACGTGAAAGGCACCGAGGCGACCATGAAGTGCCTGTTCACTGCGGGTGAAGTTGAAAAGGCTTCAGCTGAGGAGATCTTCTCCCGCATTCAGGAGGAGTTCCAATATGACGACTTCGCCTGGCAGAAGGAGAAAGGCATCCGGATAACATATCCCAAACGGGCCGAAGGACTGCACAAGGTCCTCTATCAGTGCCCGCACTGCGGCACGGAATACAGGATGTCATCTTCCGGTACGGTGCTGAGATGCGACGCCTGCGGCAAGGAGTGGAACATGAACGAGCTGGGAGAGCTGGAGGCTCTCGATGGTGAGACCGAGTTCAGCCATATCCCGGACTGGTACGAATGGGAGCGCCTCAACGTCCGCAAGGAAGTGCAGGACGGCACATATTCATTTACCTGCAAGGCCAGGGTCGACGCACTTCCCAACGCCAGCGGCTACATGGATCTCGGAGAGGCGGAGCTCACCCACGACATGAACGGGTTCAGGCTAAAAGGCAGCTACAACGGCGAGGACTATGAACAGGAATGGCCGGTCAGGGCTCTGTATTCCTGCCACATCGAATATGAGTATCTCGGCAAGTACGGCGACTGCGTGGATCTGAACACTCTGACCGACACCTTCTACATTTACCCAAAGGACTGCCTGTTCTCGGTCACTAAATTTGCTCTGGCGACTGAAGAGCTCTACTACAAGGACTATACCTGAAAAAGGTGAATATAAAAGCGAAGGCCTCCGGATCACCGGAGGCCTTAAGTATTTCTGTCTAATTCAGCTGAGAGACGCTATGTATCTTGCCACATGCACTCCGCTGGCGGAGGCGTGGGAAAGCGAATGGGTTATCCCGGAGCAGTCCCCTATCACGAAAAGATCTTTGAATGAGGTCATGAGGTTACCGTCCACCGCGACCTCCATGTTGTAGAACTTCACTTCCACTCCGTACAGCAGCGTGTCGTAGTTCGCAGTGCCGGGAGCGATCTTGTCCAGGGCGTATATCATCTCTATGATCCCGTCCAGTATGCGCTTGGGCATGACCAGGCTGAGGTCTCCGGGAGTAGCTTCAAGAGTGGGCACCACGAAAGATTCGCTGATCCTCTCCTTTGTGCTCCTCCGTCCGGAGATCAGGTCTCCGAATCTCTGGATCATTACTCCCCCGCCCAGCATGTTGCTGAGCCTCGCGATGCTCTCGCCGTATCCGTTGCTGTCCTTGAATGGCTCGGAGAAATGCTTCGCCACCAGCAGAGCGAAGTTGGTGTTGTCGGTCTGCCTGGAGGGATCCTCGTAGCTGTGTCCGTTGACCGTCACGATCCCGTTTGTGTTCTCGTTGACGACGATTCCGCGCGGGTTCATGCAGAAGGTCCTGACCAGGTCGTTGTATCCCTGTGTCCTGTATACTATCTTGCTCTCGTAGAGCTCGTCGGTTATGTGAGCGAAGACTGAAGCCGGCAGTTCAACTCTGACTCCTATATCCACTCTGTTGCTCTTCGTGGGG
>JAFYZG010000131.1 GCA_017548825.1 Oscillospiraceae bacterium | reverse complement strand
CAGAAGAGAAGAGGATGAGAAGAGAGGTTTTACCGGTAACTCATCCGCTCTCAAGTGCGCTCAGCTCGCCGTGGGACGTCTGAACTCGGTGCTGAACCCCGCGACTGTGGTCGTTGTGGATGTCTTTATCTGTATCCTCATCTACAGAGGCGCGGTAAGCGTCGGAAGCGGCTCTCTGACCAAGGGTCAAGTCATTGCCCTTTACAACTATATGTCTCAGATCCTGGTGGAGCTGGTCAAGCTCGCCAACCTGATAGTAACTCTGATAAAGGCCGCAACGGCGGCTGACAGGATCGAGGCGGTCATTGATACCGCGGTCGAACCGAACGGAACGGTAAAGGAGCGCAGTGACACCGATACTGCCGTGGAATTCAGAAACGTATCCTTCTCCTTTGGCGGTTCCGGAAAGAAGGTCCTGGAAGATGTGTCATTCTCCCTCAGGAAAGGAGAGAAACTGGGCATCATCGGAAGCATGGGCAGCGGCAAGACCTCTCTCATAAACCTTATCCCCTGCAACTATGAGCCCACTGAGGGACAGGTCCTGTTCTTCGGGAAGGATGTCCGAGAATGGGACCGCACCGAACTCAGAAAACAGATATCGGTGATCCCCCAGAGATCCGCCCTGCTGTCCGGCACGGTCAGATCCAATCTGCTGTGGGGCAACGAAGCCGCGGATGACGGCAGGCTCAAGGAAGCTGTAACTGCCGCATCGGCTGAGGAGCTCATCTCGGAAAGACGCGGCGGTCTCGACGCCAAAGTGGAACAGAACGGCCGCAATCTGTCCGGAGGCCAGAAGCAGCGGCTGTGCATCGCGAGAGCTCTCCTCAAGGAAGCTCCGGTGCTGATTTTCGATGACAGTTTCTCCGCGCTGGACCTCGCGACCGACGCAAGGATCAGAAAAAACATATCTTCACTTGCCTGGGATCCCGCGGTCATCACCGTATCCCAGCGCATCTCATCCATAAAGAACAGCGACAGGATCATCGTGCTGGATAACGGCGCAGTCGCGGGCATAGGCACCCATGAAGAGCTGCTGGCCGGTTGTCCCGTCTATATAGAGATAGCGGAATCCCAGTCCGTTTCCGGGAAGGAGGAGGAAGCATGAGAAAGAGATCCTCTCTCCTCAGAGCGCTCAGCTACACGAAAAAGCACATCCCGGTTTTGGTGCTCACCATCCTTCTGTACGGCGCCAGCGTGTTCTGTACGCTGAGGATACCCGTATTTATCGGAAGAGCCATCGATCTTCTCACCGATTCGGGGAGCATAGATTTCGCCGGCATCGTATCCTGTCTCAGGACCTGCGCGGTCTACGCGGCCGCGAACGGCATCACAATGTGGCTCGCCAACCTGCTTTCCGGCAGAGTCGTGAGCTCGGTGGTGGAGGAAGTCAGGAACGACGCTTTCGCCAACCTGCAGCGTCTGCCCGTTTCTTACCTTGACTCGCATCCCTCCGGCGATACCGCCGGCAGGATCATCTCCGACGCGGATATATTCACCGACGGCCTGCTGCTCGGGTTCTCCAATCTGCTGACTGGTGTCGCCACCATCATAGGCACCCTTATCTGCATGTGGAGGCTCAACTTCTGGATAGCGCTGGTGGTCGTGCTGCTGACGCCTATGTCTTTCCTGCTTACAAGGCTCATCTCGAAGAACACCCACGATCTGTTCGCCAAGCAGGCCGCGCAGCGCGGAGTGGAATCATCCTTCCTGGACGAGACCATAGGCAACCAGAAGCTGGTAAAGGCATTCTGCAGAGAGGACGAGAGAAGAGAGTCCTTCCGGGCCATCGACGACGAGCTGGTGGAATACTCCCGCAGAGGCACGTTTTTCTCTTCCCTGGTCAATCCTTCCACACGTGTGGTCAACAATACCGTCTATGCCTGCGTGGCTCTTGTGGGCGGATTTGCCTGCATGACCGGCGCCGGAGGGCTGACAGTCGGCAATCTGTCCTCCCTGCTCTCCTACGCCAGCCAGTACGGCAAACCGTTCAATGAGATCACCAGCGTCATCACCGAACTGCAGAACTCTCTCACCAGCGCCGAAAGGCTGTTCGCGCTGATAGACGAGAAGCCTGAGGATCCCGACACTGAGGATCCCGTCAGGCTCGGTGAGGTCAGAGGCGACATCACTCTGGACGATGTGTTCTTCTCATATGACAAGGATCATAAACTGATACAGAACTTCTCCCTGGACGCCACGGCAGGCTCTCACATAGCCGTCGTCGGCCCAACCGGCTGCGGCAAGACCACGGTGATCAACCTGCTCCTCAGGTTCTATGACACCGATTCCGGACACATACGGATCGACGGCACCGACATCATGGATCTCACGCGCAGCGATCTGCGCTCATGTTTCGGTATGGTCCTGCAGGATACTTGGCTCAAGACCGCATCCATTATGGAGAACCTGCGGTTCGGGCGTTCCGACGCCACGGAAGAGGAGATATACGAAGCCTGCCGTCTCACCGAGGCCGACAGCTTCATCAGCAGGCTTCCCGAAGGTTACGACACAGTCATCAGTTCCGAGAGCAGCACTCTCTCGGAAGGTCAGAAACAGCTGCTGTGCATCACCAGGGTCGTTCTGGCGCTGCCTCCGATGCTGATACTGGACGAAGCCACTTCCTCCATCGACACCAGGACCGAGATAAAGGTCCAGAGAGCCCTCGAGCTCCTCATGGAGGGAAGGACCAGCATAATCGTGGCACACAGGCTCTCCACCATCCGCAACGCGGATCTCATCGTCGTCATGAAGGACGGACAGATAGTGGAGACCGGAAAGCACGAAGACCTTCTGAACAACAGAGGACTATACTACAGCATCTACAGCAGCCAGTTCGAGGCGGCGGAAGCCTGACAGGCACTGAGATAAGGAGACAAAAATAAGATGACAGCGGTACAGATCAGAGTAAAAGAAGGGATCCTGTCCGGAAGGACGGACGGAAAAGTCGCGGTATTCATGGGCGTGCCCTACGCCGCTCCTCCCGTGGGAGATCTGCGCTGGCGCGGTCCGCAGCCCGCGGCAGCCTGGGACGGCGTCCGTGACGCGGTCGAATGTTCTCCAATGGCGGTGCAGATCCCGATACCGGGAAGCCTCATGGAAAAGCATGAGATGAGTGAGGACTGCCTCTCTCTCAACATATGGGCCCCGGATGACATGAGCGGAAAGCACGCGGTGCTGGTGTGGTTCTACGGCGGCGCCCTGCAGGCGGGATGCGCCGACGTCCCTTCCCTCTCCGGCAGAGCATACGCCGAGGACGGCGTGGTCCTGGTAACTGTCAGCTACCGCGTAGGCGTCTTCGGGTTCATGTGCCATCCCGAGATGAAAAAGGAGGATCCAGACGGATTCTCCGGGAACTTCGGTCACCGCGACCAGATGGCAGCCCTGAAATGGATCAGAGACAATATATCTCAGTTCGGCGGAGATCCGGACAGGGTCACCATATCCGGACAGAGCGCCGGCAGCGCCAGCTGCTGCGCACTGATGAACGCGCCTGCGGCGAAAGGTCTGTTCCATGCAGCCATCCTGCACAGCGGGGACGTGTTCCAGCCCGAGAGGGACGTACCTCTCGCCGACGCGGAATCCTGGGGAGAACAGCTGGCGGCGCAGTTCGGCTGCAGCACGCTGGATGAGTTCCGCCGTGTGCCGGTAGACGTGCTCTACGCTGACGGCGACCCCATGATGAAATACATGCATCAGTTCGCGGCGGCAGTCATAGACGGAGCTTTCCTCCCCGAATCCCAGGGCGATCTGCTCCTCAATAACAGGTGCTGGGGCGTTCCGGTCATCATCGGCACGAATCTCGACGAAGGAAGCCGCTTCGCGGCGGAACAGTACATACCCGCCATCACCTCAAGGCTCGGGATACCTTCTGACCTGTACGACTCCGAGCCCGATATCAACTGTAAAGCCAATGCACTTGCCAGGGACTACTGGTACGCAAGACACCTGGTCTGGGCCAGGATCCGCTCCAGAGAGCACGGCCTTCCGACCTGGGAATACGTGTTTGCGCGCAGGCTGACCTCTCAGGGGGCATTCCACGGCATGGAGATACCCTACACGTTCTCCACCCTGGATGCGGAGCCCGATTTCGGCGCGCCGCTTCCCTATACGGAGGATGACAGGGAGCTTTCCCGTCTGATGCACGCATACTGGGTCAATTTTGTGAACAGCTTCGATCCCAACAGGGAAGGACTTCCCTCCTGGCCTGAGAAATCCCAGGGCGACCTGCACATGCAGTTCGACGCAGTATCCGAAGTCCGGGACGACATCATCCGGGACACCGACCGCGCCGTTACTCCGGCTGTGGACCGCTGGATGAGGAGCCGCATCATAAACTGAATGATCCCGAAAAGCATACATACGCGCAGAAGCGGTGCATCAGACGATGCACCGCTTCCGTTAATATCACGTGTGTTATTTTGACTCTATATATTCCTGTCCCATCCGCGCCGCGAATTCGATGAATCCCGGGCAGGGCCTTGTCCTGTAGTACTCCTCTGTTCTGGCTTCCGGCTGAGCCGGTTCCCTCTTATCCGGGTCTATCCCGAGCAGTTCCCGGCATGTGAGCGACCCGAACCTCTCCCTGAACCGCTCCATGAGCTCTCTTCCTTCAGAGTAGTTCCGGCCCTTCCTGTCCTGATCGGCGCCGTCGTCATTGCCGTCCGCGTCGCCACAGGCCATCAGCATTCCAAGCACGGCTCCGCACATGTTTCTTGTTCTGCATATGCCGCCGCCCAGGAATGCAGACGTACGGGCTGCCGCCGTCCTGTCTATACCCACGAGAGGCGCCAGCGCCATATATACTGACTGAGAACAGTTATAGCCTTCCAGGAAATTGTCCCTTGCGGCTTTCCCTGCGTCGTAGTTCCCCATACTATACTCCTTCCAGATCGAACGGCGGGATGAAGCTCTCCTCCTGAGTACCTCCCTCCTGGATGAACGCGTTCTCAATGCCGAGATCCAGCGCGTGATCCACCAGTTCGTCATATTCATCTTCCGTGACCGTCCTCATGAGCTCCGGATAACCGGGAAGCCCTTCCGACGGCGGTGTGTACTGGTTCATGAGAGACAGTATCACCTTGTCACCGTATCTTTCCCACACGTGATCCACGATCCTCTTTGCATCTTCTGTCTGTCCCGGCAGCAGCAGGATCCTGACGATGACACCGCGTCTGAGCATACCGTCTTCTCCGTACACAGGCGCGCCGGTGTCCCTGACCATCCTGTCCAGTGCCGCTGCCGCCACTTCGGGATAATCGCATGCTCCGGAGTATCTGCGTGCCAGCTCCGGATCATGGTATTTGAAGTCGGTGAGCCAGATATCGGTATATCCGCTGAGGATCTCATACTGCTCATCCGATACGTATCCCCCTGTGTTGGTCACCACCGGGACCGTAAGACCGTGTTTTTTCGCCTTCTGCAGCGCTGGAGCGATCTGTATGCAGTAGTGATCAGGCGTAACCAGATTGATGTTGTGGGCGCCTTTTTCCTGAAGTTCCAGAAATATCTCCGTGAGCCTCCCGGGACTTACCGCCTTTCCGGCTTCTCCCCTGGATATCTCCCTGTTCTGGTAGAAAACGCATCTAAGCTGGCATCCGCTGAAGAACACCGTCCCCGACCCGCGCTCACCGGAGATGCAGGGTTCCTCCCAGAAATGGAGCGCAGCCCTCGCCACGCGGATATCCGCCGACGCTCCGCAGGCTCCGGCCTGGCCGGCATATCTGTCCGCGCCGCACCTTCTGGGACACAGCGTGCATGCAGTATTCCCTGTCACTGAGGAGATCATTTGTCTGCCCGTTCCTTTCCGCTTTCCTTACCTGCAAGTCTGTTCCAGACCAACAGGATCAGCAGCGTGATCAGTATTCCGGACGCCGCCCCGAAGGTGTCGAGCCAGACGTCCTTTATTTCCGGGCCGCGTCCCGAGAAGATCTGTATGGTCTCGTCAATTAACGCGCAGAAATTGCAGCGAAGCAGCACGCCTGCCGCAGCGGCAGCGCCCGTCCTCTTGTACTCTGCGGCCAGAAGATACATTTCCGCGCCCAGCAGGAAGAACTCGCTGAAATGGGCCAGTTTCCTCAGCAGATGCTCAGTGGCTCTCTCCGGCCCGAAAATCAGCCTGAGAAGGCCGCCTATATGCTCGAACAGCCATCCGCTCTCCGCAGCGGAATCCTCCCTCCCGACAGCGGAATGGACCCATATGAGGCAGAGCGTGAGCAACGTTATCACTATAAGGACCTTGCGTCTTCTCAAAGGTATCCCTCCGTATGAATAGATCTGCGCCGGGCTGACGCGCGGCTGTGCATACTTGCGGACAGGCTTCCGACACATTACAATTACAAGGTAATGCAGGAGGCATGATCTCTTATGGATTATATCATCATTCTTCTCATACTGGGCTGCATAGGCTCGTTCGCGGTGAAGTTCCTCTCCAGAGACGAGGGGCGGAAGAATAAAGCGAACAGGGTCATGACGGTGCTTGCCTCCCTGCTGATCATCTGCATCGCGGCAAGGAACTATCTCGGCGGCGGAGCCGGACCGCAGCCGGCTGATCCCGACCCGGGGCCGGAGATAGTCGTTACGGAACCGGATGACACTGAGCCCTCCGTTCCGCCCGCTGATCCGGAACCTGACAGCGGAGAACAGCAGAGCGATCCCGAGCCTCTCATAGACGAGAACGGAACATACGACTCAAAGGAAGAAGTCGCCCTGTACATCATCACCTACGGAAAACTTCCTCCCAACTACATCACCAAAGACGAAGCGGAAAAACTGGGATGGACCGGCGGATCGGTCGAACAGGTGGCTCCCGGCAAATGCATAGGCGGCTCCCGCTTCTACAACAATGAGAAAAAGCTGCCCGAGAAGAGCGGCAGGAAATACTACGAGTGCGATATCGACACCCTGGGATATCACTCAAGAGGATCCAGAAGGCTCATCTATTCCAATGACGGCCTGATCTACTACACCGGGGACCACTACGAGACATTTGAGCTTCTCTACGAAGGATACGAACATCAATGAGATACTATTCAGTCGACCTCAAGAACATATACACCAGAGACTCCCTGCACACCGCGCTCAAGGAGAGCCTCGGCCTGCCCGACTATTACGGCAGGAACCTGGATGCGCTCTCTGACTGCCTGACTGACATACGCACTGATTCCGAGATGGAATTCATCGGGCTGTCCGATCTCATGCAGAACCTGATGGAGTACGGAGAGAGATTTCTGATCACCCTCCACAAGGCGGCGTTCTCCAACCCACACCTGATCCTCGTGTTCCGCGAGAGCGAAGAGCCCCTGCCGGAGCAAGACGAATAAAGCTCATATATGTCACGCGCACTTCACTCTACGGTGAAGTGCGCTTTTCTTATTCTCTTCTTTTCCTGAGGAAACTTCCCTCAGGCGCTGTGACAGGCAGCTTCATGTGAAGCTCCATGTCGGCGTGTCTCGCAGCCTCCACCGGGAGTCCTTCGCTGTCCGTCATCTCCGGCGCAGGGAATGTCACCGGCACGGATCCCGGCATAAGCAGCTCCACATCTTCTCCCGGGAAGAAGCGGTTCCGCTGGTGCAGCACCGCGTTTCCGTCTTTATCGCAGCTGTCCACCACCGCCATCACGTCGAAGGTGGAGTGGTATTCGGAGTCCTTTGTGTACTGCCCGGGCTCCCCGAAATAGAACCCTGTGGAGTACTCCCTGTGGCTGACCTTGTACACCTCGTCTCTCCAGACCTGTTCCAGCTCCCTGCCCTCCTGTGCGGCGTCGGCGGCGTGCCTGTATGCCGCGGTGACGGAGGCCACATAGTAGGATGACTTGGTCCTGCCCTCTATCTTTATGCTGGATATGCCCGCGTCATACATCTGCCTGACATGGTCTATCATGCACATGTCCCTTGAGTTGAAGATGAACGTGCCGTTGTCCTCGCTGATCTGCATGTACTCGCCGGGTCTCTTCTCCTCGACGAGATAGTATCTCCATCTGCAGGGCTGTGCGCACT
>JAFYZG010000130.1 GCA_017548825.1 Oscillospiraceae bacterium | reverse complement strand
CTTTCGTTGATGTAATTCTACAACAACGCTACAATATTATCAATGGATCATCGATCTATTGATACAGGCGCTATACATGCACAGGAGGCGGCGATTCATCCCATGTTTGAAAGCACGGGTATTCTCGCCGTATTGAATAAAAAAGAGCAGGGCCATTCCGGTGCTGACGCTTCGGAATGGCCTTCCTGTATGTAACGGATATCAGACATACTCCCTGATCTCGCTCCAGGCTCTGATCAGATCCTCTATCTTCCATGCCGCATTCGCGGGACTTGTGGAAGGCAGGCACACCGCCTTCATCCCCGTGGCCGGTTCCAGAAGCCTGCAGTACAGAGAATAAGACGTTTTTCCGTTGCAGAATATCTTTCTGATATCGCATTCTCTGAGAATGACGCCAATGTCGTTCGGCCGGGCGTTGCGTATGCTGGCATCGGATGACCCTGTGATCTCACAGCTGCCTATGGTGTCCCAAAGCGCAAGCCCGCTGCTCAGGATCAGCTCCTTCTTCTCTTCTATCGTTGTCGGGACCTCTCTTCCGAAAATTTCCGGGATCACCCTCCAGAACCTGTTCTGCGGATGACCGTAGTAGAAATTGATCTCTCTCGATTTCACGGAAGGAAACGATCCCAGTATCAGCACTCTGCTGTCCGGCCCGTAGAGAGGTCCGAACGGATGCACGAGCTCTTCTCTCATGGTTTTTCTCCTATTTCACGGAAAGACGGCATTCCTGCCGTCTTTCCGTTCTTTATCATGATGGTCTGTCATTCATCATCGTTCTCGTCTCCGGAGAACTCGTCCACGGTATCTTCTTCTCCGCTGCCAGCAAGTTCATCCATGAGATCGCTCTCGCTGGGAACGGGAGTCTCTTTCAGAGGCTGTTTTTCCGCCTCTTCGACGATCTCTTCCTCCGCGTCCTCTCTGAGAGTCCTCGCTACGGTGACTACCCTGTCACCTTCGCCGAGCCTCATGACTATGACGCCTCTTGCGGTCCTGGACTGCGTGGATATCTCGGAAACGTTCATCCTTACGACGGTTCCGTTCTCGCTGATCATGATGACGTCATCCCTGTCCTCATCGACAGAGAGGACTCCTGCGACCCAGACGCCGTCTTCGCACTCAAAGTTCTTTGCGCCTTTTCCTCCGCGCTTCTTGGCGAGGTAGTTGTCCGGCGTGGAGAGCCTGCCTCTGCCGTTCGAAGTGACTGTGAGGATCTTTCTGTCTTCGGATACGATTGCGACTCCGACGACCTCATCGCTGTCCCTGAGGGTGACTGCCTTGTGACCTCTGGTGCCCCTGCCCATGGGCCTTGCATCAGCTTCGTTGAACCTGTTGGCAAAGCCGTTCTTCGTGCTGAGGAGCAGGTCGTCGCTGCCGCTGGTGAGTCCGGCCCAGGCGAGTTCGTCGCCCTCGTTGAGTTCGATGCCGATGACTCCGCTCTTTCTGATCCTGCTGTAGTACTTGAGCTCGGTCCTCTTAATAAGACCTCTCTTGGTGACCATGGTGAGGAACTGAGCGTCCTCGAAGTCGGTGACCTTCAGCACCGCGCTGACCTTCTCGTCCGCCGTTATCGGGAGGATGTTGACGACATTGGTGCCTCTGCTCTGCCTGGAGGATTCCTGGATCTCGTAGCTCTTTATGCAGTAGACCCTGCCCAGATTCGTCATGAACAGCAGATAGTCGTGGCTGGTGCAGGAGAACATGTCCTCAACGAAGTCGTCCTCTTTCCTGGACAATCCGCTGACTCCCCTGCCTCCTCTCTTCTGGGTCCTGTATTCCTCCACCGGCTGCCTCTTGATGTAACCGAAGTGCGTTCTGGTTATGATGCAGCGCTCATTGGGAATGAGGTCCTCGATATCGACTTCTCCGGATACCGCACGTATCTCGGTGCGTCTCTCGTCACCGAATCTGTTCTTAATATCCTCGAGTTCTTCCTTGATGATCCTCGTGAGGTGTTCCTTGTTGCTCAGAACATCCTCGAGGTCGGCGATCTTCTCGTTCAGCTCGCTCAGTTCTGTCTCTATCTTGAGTATCTCCAGCCCGGCCAGCTGACCGAGACGGAATGCTACGATGGCGGATGCCTGCGGATCATCGAATCCGAACTCATCCATGATAGCCTGCTTGGCTTCCTGCTGTCCGCCCTTCGTGGCTCTGATCGTGCGGATGATGTCATCCACTATATCGACTGCTCTGTGAAGTCCTTCCAGGACATGCGCGCGGTCCTTCGCCTTTTTGAGGTCGAACTCGCTGCGCCTTCTGATGACTTCCTCCTGGAACTCGAGGTATTTCACGAGCATGGTCTTGAGATCCATGACCTTGGGCACGCCGTTGTCCAGCGCGAGCATGATCACGCCTACGGATTCCTGGAGTTGTGTGAGCTTGTACAGCTGATTGACGACGATGGTGGGGTTTGCGTCCCTCTTCAGCTCGATGACGATGCGCATTCCTTTTTTGTCGCTCTCGTCGCGCAGATCCGAGATCCCGTCTATCTTCTTGTCCTTGACCTGGTCCGCGATGTTCTTGATGAGCTCCGCCTTGTTGACCATGTAGGGGATCTCAGTGATCAGGATGCGGAACCTGCCGTTCTTCTGTTCCTCGATCTCCGCCTTTCCCCTGAGCGTGATCTTTCCCCTGCCGTTGCCGTATGCGGCTCTGATGCCGCTTCTTCCCATTATGATGCCGCCGGTCGGGAAGTCAGGGCCCTGGATATACTCCATCAGGTCGAAGACATCGCAGTCGGGGTTGTCTATCAGATAGTCGATGGCCGATATGACCTCGTTCAGGTTGTGAGGAGGAATATTCGTCGCCATTCCGACCGCGATACCGTTCGATCCGTTCACCAGAAGGTTCGGTATCCTTGCGGGAAGGACCTCCGGCTCCACGGTCGTATCGTCAAAGTTGGGGATGAAATCGACGGTCTCCTTGTCGATGTCCGTCAGCATCGTCGCCGCGATGCGCGACATCCTGGCCTCAGTATACCTGTACGCTGCCGGAGGATCTCCGTCCACCGAGCCGAAGTTCCCCTGTCCCTCTACAAGAGGATAGCGGAGGGAAAAACTCTGCGCGAGACGCACCAGCGCGTTGTATACGGACATGTCGCCGTGGGGATGGTATGCGCCGAGCACGTCACCGACCACGGTCGCGCATTTTCTGGTGGGTTTCTCATGGGTGAGTCCCATCTCTCCCATGGCATACAGAATCCTGCGGTGTACCGGTTTGAGGCCGTCCCTGACGTCAGGCAGGGCCCTGGAGACTATTACCGACATGGAATAATCCAGGAAGCTCTGCTTTATCTCCTTCTCAACGTCTACATCTATTATCTTTTCGTTTTCGATCTTGAACTCGTCCATTCCTTCTCCTTACATCCAGCTTCTCGGTATCTGCTTCGCCCCTTCCAGAGAATCCAGTTTTTCCCTGAATTCAGAGGGGATCTTCCTGACAGGAAGGCATATCCTTCCCATCGGCGCCGAGATCCTGTATATATGCTCTCCTTTTTCCACGGAGGTTATCTCATCATAACCGGCGTGATACCTGAGTTCCGTGCTGAACTCATAAAGTGCGAAGCCCTCGTCTTCCTCAACAAGGATCAGCGATCTCTTCTTCAGTTCTTCCTCCGTAACATGCAGTCTGTGCCTTATATAGAACAGAAACAGGATCCACAGAAGGGCTGTCGCCCCGTATATCCCGAGCATGTTTACCGACGGGAGAGGGAGATCGAAGACCACTCTGATCCCTAATGATATCAGCACCGCGAACACCAGCCAGAACGTCGTTTTCCCCGGAAGATCTCCAGTGCCGACTTCGCATCTCGCAACAGCTTTCGCTTCATCGCCGTCGAGTGAGAAAGCCGTCTGTTTTACCGTTTCCGCCATCTGTCACACGTCCAGATTCTTTACGAACTGCGCATTCTTCTCGATG
>JAFYZG010000129.1 GCA_017548825.1 Oscillospiraceae bacterium | reverse complement strand
GAGGAAGGGAATCTCCGGTACGAGTATTACCGTTCTCTGGACGATCCTGAAACGATATTGCTAATAGACAGCTGGGAGGATCAGCAGGCGATCGACAGACACCATGCCTCTCCCATGATGAAGACGATCGTTCAGCTAAGGGAGAAATACGATCTGCATGCAACAGCCGAGAGATATACGGACGCCGATATGCCAGAATCAGACGATAAGTTCCTGAGGCACTAGAAACCGACTGGGAATTCCGAGCATATTTTACGATGTGTCAAATACAGAATAAGAACATAAGAGGAGTATCAGATGTTTGTTGATAAGGAATTTGACGGGCTCTGGAACCCTGACGGTCTGTGGAACCGTTTTCACAACGGCAGTTATGCCCTGTTCGAAGAAGAGAAACAGATCCTGATCGATCATATAGACCGGTTCTTCGATTATATAGACGAACAGGAGGAAGTGCCGCTGCTTGAACTTGCGCTGTTCAACGAGTTCATTTTCGAGCTGCTTCAGTCGGGCGACGATGAACTTATCACTATTGCCTACAGGGCGCTGATGAGAAATTCGATGCTCAGGAACAGACTGAGTGAGAAACAGAACGATGTCTCCGAAGAAGTTAGATAAAAGAAAGACCGGGCTGTAAGCAAAAGATGCTTAACATCCCGGTTTTTTGACGCTCTCATTAATTGTGAATCCGGATTTTATATTGTGCTATTATTTACACAGATATCAAGATAATGCAGAAAGGACTGCAGAAATGACCGATCTCGCTTCATATGTGAGAGAAAAGGAGCCCAATATCTGTCAGATCGCCGTTCTCAGAGACGGAGAGGAGATATTCCGGGGCGAGTGGAACGGATACAGAAGCACAGACTGCACGCATATCATGTCTGCGACCAAAAGCATCGTGAGCCTTCTCGTCGGCATCGCCATAGACAAAGGCATGATCAAAGGCACAGACGAGAAGGTGCTTTCATTCTTCCCGGATTACAAAGTCAAACGCGGCGAGAAGACCATATACGACGTGACCATAGAGCATCTGCTTACCATGAGAGCGCCTTACAAGGGAAAGGGCGACCCGTGGACAAAGGTATGCTCCAGCGAAAACTGGACGGAGGCTTCTCTGGACTTCCTGGGCGGAAGGAAGGGAATCACCGGAGAGTTCGACTACAGAACGGTATGCCTGCACATCCTGTCGGGGATCCTGTACCGGGTGACCGGCCAGAACACAGTGGACTTCGCCAACAAATACCTCTTTGGGCCGATCGGCGTCGCGGAACACCGCAACTATTACGCAATGAGTGCTGAGGAGCACAGAGATTTCACCATCAGCAAACAGCCTAAGGAGAACGTCTGGTTCGCGGATCCGCAGGGCCTGGGAACAGCGGGCTACGGACTCTGCATGAGCGCCGTTGACATGGCTAAGATCGGCCAGTTGTGCCTCAACGGCGGCACCTGGAACGGACAGAGGATAATATCGGAGGAATGGATACGCAGGATGACCGACCCCAGGGACGTGCTGACCGGACATTTCCGCGGCATGCAGTACGGGTACCTGTGGTGGATAGTCCATCCCGACATGAACATTTACGCCGCGATCGGAAACAGCGGAAACGTCATATATGTTGATCCGGAAAGGAACACGGTGGCTGCGGTGACATCCTTCTTCAGGCCCACGGTATTCGACAGGGTTGATTTTATAGAAGACGTCCTGCTGCCTGAAATGTGATAATTATTTACTTTGTTAGATATACAGTTGTTCGGAGGAATGGTAAATGACTACGGAAGAGATCAAGGCGATAGCGAAGGAATGCGGATTCGACGAAGTGAACGATCTGGATCCCAAGACGTTCGTCCAGAGCCAGATGGTGAGGGACACCTGCGCCACCAACAAGTGCGGCGGCTACGGAAAGAACTGGGGATGCCCCCCTCACTCCACAGCCGAGGAGGACAACGCCAAGCTGCAGAGCTATGAGCACGGGCTGATCCTCCAGTGCATCGGAAGATCCACAAAGAGGATCGACCGTAAGATGTACTTCGATACCGGAAGAAGGCTCTCCGACGCCATCTCAGCCCTCAAGGACAGAATGAAGGAAGAATACCCGGACTGCCTGGCGCTGGGAGCCGGCGGCTGCCATGTCTGCAAGGAATGCGCAAGACCCGAGCCCTGCAGGTTCCCGGACAAGAGGATCGAGGCTCTGGAGGGATACGGGATCTTCATCACGCAGCTGTGCAGGGACAACAAGGTCCTTTACTACTACGGCGAGGGGACAATAGCTTATAACGCGGCGATACTCTGGTGACGGGATCGCGCTTCATCCGAGGTGATAAGGTTGATCGATACTGAGGAACTGCTGAACAGATTCACATCGGAGTCGAAAAGGATCATCGGGGATGATCTTGCCGGCATATATCTGCACGGCTCTCTCGCGATGGGCTGCTTCAACCCGGACAGGAGCGACATAGACCTGATCGTTGTGACGGGCGGTCCGATGACCTTCGAAACCAAAAGAGAGTTTCTGGAGATGACGGCGGAGCTCAATGCGCTCGGTCCCGCCAAGGGCATCGAGATGAGCATAGTCAGAAGAGAAGTCTGCGATCCCTTCGTTTATTCGACGCCCTATGAGCTGCATTTCTCTGCAGGGCATCTGGAGAGCTGGAAAAAAGATCCGGAGGAATACAT
>JAFYZG010000128.1 GCA_017548825.1 Oscillospiraceae bacterium | reverse complement strand
GGAACGCCGCCGAGGCCTTCCTGGATAAGCTGCTTCAGGGACCATCCCGCGCAGTAGCCGGTGAGCATGGACAGGTCGTGCAGGTGGAGGTCGGCATTGCGGTGTGCATTGGCGATCTCGTCGTCATAGACCTCGCTGAGCCAGTAGTTGGCCGTTATGGATCCGCTGTTGGACAGGATGAGTCCGCCCACGGAATACGTGACGGTGGAGTTCTCCTTGACTCTCCAGTCGTTGATCTTGAGGTAGTTGTCGACGATGTCCTTGTAGTCGAGCATCGTCTCCTTGACGTTGCGCAGTTTCTCGTGCTGGCGGCGGTAGAGGATGTATGCCTTTGCAACATCGTCATAACCTGCCTGCACGAGGACCTTCTCGACGCTGTCCTGGATGTCTTCCACAGCGATGAGTCCGTCCTTGATCTTGGGCGTGTAGTCGGAAGTGACCTTCAGTGCCAGAAAATCGATGATATCCGGATGATAGGGCTTCTCCTGCGCCTCGAATGCCGATCTTATGGCTCCCGATATCTTGGTGATATCGAAATCCACAGCCTTTCCGTCTCTCTTTTGTACCTTATACATCTCTCTGTCCTCGCTTGTGAATCCTGTTCTTGCTCACGCAACCTGTTTTCTGATCAGTACACCCCTCGAAGGGAGACTTCGCTGACATAGGGCCTTACCGCTTCGGCGAACTGTTCCATCTCCTCTTTGGAAACAGCGCTCAGCCCGTCCTGGATGATCTCCCCGCTGTCCTCGAACTTCTGCAGGAAGTATCTCCTTGCTCCGCTGATCCACTCTCCGATCTCGGTGAAATCGGCCAGCTCGTGGAACTGGGAGACGACGGTGGTCCTGAATTCGTAGTCAACGACTCCCGACTTCAGCAGCTCCACGGTCTGCTCGACCTTGCCGAGCTGCTGTCCGCTGCACCCTGAGGTGAGCGGGTATTTTCTGCGGCTGTTCTTTATGTCCACTGCCACATAATCGACGAGCCCTCTGCCGATAAGATCTTCAAGGATCTCCGGGAAGCTTCCGTTGGTGTCCAGTTTGACCTGGAACCCCATCTCCCTTATCCGGGAGATGAATTCGGCGATCCCCTTCTGCAGCAGCGGTTCTCCTCCGGTAATGGCCACCCCGTCCAGGATGCCTTTCCTCTTTGAGAGGAAGGAGAAGAACTCCTCGACGTCCTCGGCTCCCTTTACCGGCGCGTCTATGACCAGCGAAGCGTTCTGGCAGAACGGGCACCGGAAGTTGCATCCGGGAGTGAAGACCGTGCATGCTACCCTGCCCGGGAAGTCCAGAAGCGTCAGTTTCTGAAGCCCTTCTATCTCCATTCGAACGCCTCCGATCCGGTTCAGGTGTTAAAAAAACAGCCCTGTTCGAGCTGCAATCAATAATACTATATATTGTGGTCTCTTTCAATAATTTTGATCAAAAACCACAATTTTTAGTATCATGCCTAAACTTGTCTTCTGTTTTTTGTGCTTTCAACTAAATCTCACTTTCGCATGTGAAAAGGACCGGCGCCAAAGCGCCGGTCCGGATGCTTTCATTCTTTGCCGAAGACCTTCTTGATCCTGTCCGCGAAGCTCTTCTTCTTCTCGTAGTTCCTGTCGACCGCGAGGCTGCTGTCGAACTCCCTCAGCTGCGCCTTCTGTTCCTTTGACAGCTTCCTCGGGACCTCGATGGACACCGTGACGTACTGGTCTCCCCTGCCGCCTCTGTGGGGGTTCGGTATTCCCTTTCCCCTCAGACGGAACACCGTCTCGCTCTGGGTCGCTTCCGGGACGGTGAATTTGATCTTTCCGTCGATCGTGGGCACCACGACCTCGGCTCCCAGTACCGCGTCGGCATAACTGACCGGCAGTTCGACCGCGACGTCGTATCCGCTCCTCTTGAAGATCGGGTCCTGCTGTACGGTGACCTCCACGAAGGCGTCTCCCGCGGGTCCTCCGTTCTTTCCGGCGTTGCCGTATCCTCTGAGCGGGATGCTCTCCTCGGACGCGATGCCCGCGGGCACGTCCACCTTGATCTTCTTTGTGACGGCCTTCTCTCCGGTCCCTCCGCATTTCGGGCAGGGCTTCTCTATGGTCTTTCCCGTCCCCTTGCAGTCGGGGCACACCGCGGTGCGCCTGATGACGGAGCCCATCATCCTCTGCTCCACGGTCACATGACCGGTCCCGTGGCAGCGCTGGCAGGTCTTGGGCGAGGTGCCTTCCGCCGCGCCGGTGCCGTGACAGGAATCACAGGTCTCGGTGGTCTTCACCGTGACGGTCTTGGTGCAGCCCTTGGCTGCCTCCATAAAGGACAGCGCGAGATCGATATATACGTCCCTGCCTTTCTGCGGCGCGTTCGGATTTGCGGTCCTCGTGCTGCCGAAGCCGCCGAACCCTCCGAATCCGCTTCCGCCGAAGAACGACCCGAAGATGTCGCCCAGATCCAGGTCTCCGAATCCGGAGGCATTGAATCCGCCGTATCCCTGGCCCGCGCCGTAGTTGGGATCCACTCCGGCATGGCCGTACTGGTCGTAGCGCTGCTTCTTGTCAGCGTCCGACAGCACCTGATACGCCTCGTTGATCTCCTTGAACTTGTCTTCCGCGGTGGGATCGTCCGGGTTGAGGTCGGGGTGATACTTCTTGCTCAGTTTGCGGAATGCCGACTTGATCTCGTCCGCGCTGGCATTGCGGTTTATGCCCAGTACCTCGTAGTAATCTCTCTTTTCTGCCATTTCCTTTTATCTACAGGCCTGCGGACGGCATCAAAAGCCGTCCGCCTGCCATGCTCCAAAACGGTATTAGTTGTCGTCGACCTCGGTGTAGTTCGCGTCGGTGTACGCGCCGCCGCTGTTTCCGCTGGTCTCGGTGTAGTCGGAATGTCCCTGTCCGGGATTACCGCCCGCCTGCTGAGTCGCCTGATAGATCTTGCTGCTCACTTCGTAGACCTTCTGCTCCAGCGCCTCGCGCTTCGTCCTGATGGCGTCCTGATCGTCGGCGTTGATCGCGCTGCGCAGATCCTCTACCTTGCTCCTGATCTCGTCCGCGTCGGCCTGATCGATCTTGTCGCCCATATCCTTGACCATCTTCTCGGCCTGATATGCCACGCTGTCGGCGGCGTTCTTGTTCTCTACTTCCTCACGGCGCTTCTTGTCGCTCTCGGCATACTGCTCCGCATCCTTGACAGCCCTGTCGATATCGTCCTTGCTCATGTTGGAACTGGACTGTATGGTGATGTTGGTCTCCTTGCCGGTGCCCAGATCCTTGGCGGCCACGTGCACGATGCCGTTGGCGTCGATGTTGAACGTGACTTCGATCTGCGGGATGCCTCTCGGTGCCGGCGCGATGCCGTCGAGCCTGAAGAGTCCGAGGGTCTTGTTGTCCCTTGCGAAGTCTCTCTCGCCCTGCAGGACGTGGATCTCGACCGAGGTCTGTCCGTCGGCTGCGGTGGAGAAGATCTGGCTCTTCTGCGTCGGGATGGTGGTATTTCTGTCTATGATCCTGGTGTTGATGCCGCCTTCGGTCTCGATGCCGAGCGACAGAGGCGTTACATCCAGCAGGACTATGTCGTTGATCTCCTTGTTGAGAACACCGCCCTGGATCGCGGCGCCGATGGCGACGCATTCATCGGGGTTGATCCCCTTGAAGGCTTCCTTGCCCATGATCTTCCTGACAGCTTCCTGGACTGCGGGGATCCTTGTGGAGCCGCCGACCAGCAGGATCTTGTCGAGGTCGCTGGGCTGCAGTCCGGCGTCCTTGAGGGCCTGGCGCACAGGACCTGTGGTCTTGTCTACCAGATCCGCGGTGAGCTCGTCGAACTTTGCCCTGGTGAGGGTCATGTCGAGGTGCTTCGGGCCGTTGGCGTCAGCTGTGATGAACGGGAGGTTGATGGCGGTCTGGGTCATGCCGGAGAGCTCGATCTTGGCCTTCTCGGCCGCTTCCTTGAGCCTCTGCAGAGCCATCTTGTCGTTTCTCAGATCTACGCCGTTCTCCTTCTTGAACGCGTCCGCCATCCAGTCGATGATCCTCTGGTCGAAGTCATCGCCGCCGAGGCGGTTGTTGCCTGCCGTGGCGAGAACTTCCTGCACTCCGTCGCCCATATCGATGATGGATACATCGAAGGTGCCGCCGCCGAGGTCGTACACCATGACCTTCTGGCTCTGCTCCTTATCCACGCCGTACGCGAGAGCAGCTG
>JAFYZG010000127.1 GCA_017548825.1 Oscillospiraceae bacterium | reverse complement strand
GAAGCCAGAGATCTCCTTTCTTCATGAGGAGTATGTCTCCGATCCAGCTGCAGATCAGCGCGATGATGATAAGCACCGAAGGTTCCGGCGACGCCGTCAGGTAGAACGCCAGAAGAGAGATGATCAGCATGGGCTTCGTGATGTATCTCTTTTTATTGTCTCTCCTGTAGCAGAATATCAGGTGCAGGATGCTGACGATGATGAAGAACGATATGAATGCGTACCGCATTTACAGATGCTCCTTATGTTTTTTCAGGGTTTGCGGGCGACAAGAAGGAAACGGTGGATGGTCCCTTCTATCTTTCCGATCAGTTCCACGTCCCGCTGCATGTACAAAAGCCTGTCGAAACACTTTTCGACAGAGAAACCCGGGAACTCCCACTCGATTATATGGGCGAACCATACGAAGGCTCCCACGTCGTAGAAATCTATCGGGCGGAAGGTCTCCTCCGCCCTCTCTATATCGAAGCCCGCCTTCTCAAACAGGTCTCTCTGTGTCTTGAGATCGTTCTCTCCGAAGGGTATTGGCGTGCCGGGAAGCACTGTCTCCACCAGGTCCCTGTCGTTGAGGCTGCCGACCTGCTCCGTTATGAACAGTCCGCCGCTCTTAAGCACGCGGAAGGCCTCCTCCGGATCCATGTCCCCGTGGCGGTTGATGTATATGTCGAAGGATCCGTCCCCGAAGGGAAGCTCCGACGGGTCGCTGCACTCCTTTAGGTCGATGCCGAGCGGAAGAAGCTTCTCTCTGCACAGCTCGTAGTTGGGAGCATAGCCTTCCGTAGCCGCTGTATTCTCATAGGGATGCCCGAGAGACAGCAGGAACTCTCCGCCGCCCGTGTCATAGTCCAGCAGCTTCATGTCATCTCTGAGGTATCCGCGGACTGTCTGCTCATAGTCCCAGGGCAGATCGTCCTCCTCGGTATATCTTCCGTGTATATGAGAGAAATCCCAGCCGTGTATGTGGGCGATCTTCTCCTCTGCCTCCCATTCCTGCCTGAGGCGCTGCATCTTCTCTTCGCTGTACATATCGTTTGACCTTTCGTCAGTTGTTCTCTATCCCGAGTATCTCGCCGGCTCTTTTTAAAATGGGGAGTTCCCTCGCTGCCACCAGTCTGCCGAATCTGGTGACGGCTCTTTTTTCGTATTCGGCGACCGCTTCCTCATATGTGCATCTGACAGAGGTGAGATGGAAATCCTCTATCTCGTCCGGCATCAGGTGCTTCTCCCCGAATGACTTCGCTCTGCATAGATAGTAATTGTTCTGGTTGTGCCTCTGAAGCAGATTGTAGTAATCGCTGACCACGCCTATCTTACAGATTATCTCAGTCTCTGCTCCGAGTTCCTCTTTGAGTTCCCTGACAATGGCTTCGTCGTTGCTCTCGCCTGGTTCCACTCCGCCTCCGGAAGTCTCCATGAACACCGAATAGCCGAAGTGATCGTTGCGGAAGGCTCTCACGAACCAGAAGAGTCCTTCGTCGTCCACGACTATGGCGCGGGATATGTTCCTCTCGGCGTTTATACCGTTATAGGGCCATTCCGTGTCCTTAAGCTCAAGGCTGACCTCAGGAAGCTGTTTGATCTTATAAGGAAATGCCATATTTCTCTCCCACCACAGATTCTTCTCCTCTTTCAGGAATGTGAATCCGCATTTCTGAAGCACTCTCTGCGAGGCGGTATTGCTCTTCTCCGTGTCGGCCAGCACCCGCTTTATACCGAGACTCTTTCCGAACTCAAGGAAAGCGGTGAGCGCCTCCGTCATGTATCCGTTTCCCCAGTACGCGGGATTGAGTCCGTAGCCGACCTCGGTGGTCCCGTCCCTGGGGACGTACTTGTAGTCTATGGATCCGATGATCCTGTCGCTGTCCTTGAGGACGATCAGGAACTCTGTGAAGAACAGGTAGTTCTCTTCGTCCTCCGCTATCTCCTGCACAAGCTTCTTGAGGAATCCGGTCAGCAGATGATCCAGTTCCTCTCCTCTGTAAGAGACCCCGAACTCCCTTTCGAAGGCTTCGAGGTCCGTATTGAAGAGATTAAGATTCTCTTTTGTGTATGGAAACAGCACGAGTCTCTCGGTCTCGATGCTGCACTTCATCTTATCTCTGTGCATCTGATATTCCGCATTAAGGGTCACAGCGTGATCCAGTATTTCTCTATGTAGACTTCCCTGGACGGCATATAGACCGTCTCCTCCAGCACTCCGCCGTTATTGAGGATGGTCCTTCTGCTGGCCTCGTTGTCCGCAAGGCAGCTGATCATGACTTTATCCATTCCCCGCTGCCTGCATATGTCCAGCAGATCGTGGAGCATCGCCGTGGCGTAGCCCTTCCTTCTCTCGCTGGGCCTCACGCCGTAGCCTATATGACCGAAATACATCTCCAGGGACCTGTCCAGATAATGACGCAGTTGTGTGACTCCGACGATCATGCCGTCCTCCTCGCGCACATAGATGTACTGCGTGGCCGGAACAGTTCCCGCAGGGACCGTATCTGCGCTGCTCATATCTCTGATATGCTGCAGCCACTCATCGATGTATTCGTATCTGAGCAGGTTGCTGCTGCCCTCGATCTTCGCCCCGGTCCTGAGGACCTCATCGCGGAAGTCTCTCAGTCTTTCAGAGTATTCTTCCGTCGGTACTGTCAGAAATGCTCCCATATCACTTAAGCTCTGCGATCTCCAGGGATTCCAGCCAGTTTCTGATATCCTCAACGGTGCCGTTCCTGATCAGCCGGAACGCTTCTCTCCACTTTACGGAGGGATCGGTGACCTTCTGCAGGTTCGTGGCGCTGGTCCCGGCGTTGGAGGAGTTGGATGTGCAGAACGGGATTATCTCCACGTCGTGCAGATCCGCGTTCTCCAGGAAGGAGTAGATTATCGCGGGAGCCTGTCCGCCCCATATCGGATATCCCAGCAGGATGTATTTGAAGCGGCTCAGATCCTCCGGCATGGATTTTATTGCCGGACGCGCGCCTTCCTTCTGTTCTTTTCCGGCCCTGTAATCCGGTGCGTTGTAGTTCAGGTCGTCGTCGGTATAGGGTTCAGCCGGTACTATCTCGAAGATATCGGCGTTCAGGGCCTGCGCCGCGTGGAGCGCGACTGCGCGCACGGTCTCATCGGTCGAGAAATAGACGACCAGTATGTCGCTGTTCTTGTTGCCGTTGTATCTCGGCACCCAGTTGATGTCCGCGGTGGCGGAGGTTATGGCATCGACTTCCTTCTCCTTGCCGCCGTCCTGGCTGTTTCCCGCGGGATCGGCTGCCGGCGTGTTGTCCGGAGTCACGTCGCTGTTTCCTCCCTTCTTTCCGCAGGCGCAGAGAGAAAGCATGATGGCGAGGCACAGAACGATTGTAAGTATCTTCTTCATTGTTTCAGCCCTCCGTGATATTTACCTTAAGCTTCCTGTTCCTGGGTCCGTCGAACTCGCAGAAATAAATGCCCTGCCAGGTACCCAGGACCAGCCTTCCGTCTTCTATGATGATCTGCTGGGAGAAACCTATCATGCTGGACTTGAGATGGGCGGCGGAGTTTCCCTCGTAGTGGTGATATCCATCCTCCCAGGGCACTATCTTCTCAAGCTCAGCCTTAAGGTCGCGGACCACGTCGGGATCCGCATTCTCGTTTATGGTCAATGCCGCGGTGGTGTGCGGCACGAAAAGCGTGCATATACCGTCCTTCACTCCGCTCTCGGTCACAGCCTGCTGTATCCTGGAAGTGATGTTGAGGAACTCGGTATGCGCTCCGGTTCTTATATCCAAAGTTATCGTTCTCATTTCTTTCTTACGATCCTGCCTTCTTCGTTGCGCACGAACTTGTTCGCGAAGGCCTCGTTTACGGAGACGATGTAATCGTACTGTTCCGGATGCTGCACAACGTACATGCGCCCGTATCTTGCCTTGGTCTCAATGTTCCTCTTGCCGTACTTCCTCGCGATGCTGTCGGCGATTTTGTGGGTGAAGTATTCGTATCCGCAGGCAAGCCCGATCGCTCCGAGGATCACCGCACCGAGTATTGATTCCCTAAACAGCGCGATCGCTCCCACGATGCCAAGAGCCGCGAACATGAAGGAGAACGCCGAGAACAGCGTAGCCAGAGGAGAATATGGATAATTCCTGTACAGTATCATCTTTATGCCTCCGAAGTCTCTTTATGTATCGATTATATCATCATGCCTCTTCATCAGAAATATCCGAATTGTTAACGAAATAAGCAAGAGGATCCTGTTTCAGTCCGTTTATCCTTATCTCGAAATGCAGATGGTCTCCCGTGCTGTTGCCGGTTGATCCCACCCTGGCTATCATCTCTCCTCTGCTCACCTTCTGTCCGCTGCTGACGCATATCACCGAGCAGTGCCCGTATACGGTGGACCTGTCATCGCCGTGATCCAGCTTGACATAGTATCCGTAACCTCCTCCCCAGGGATCATCCATATTGACTGCGGTTACCGTGCCGTCCGCAGCAGCCAGCACCGGCGTTCCCGTGGCAGCGGCAATATCTATACCGCCGTGCATCTTTTGCTCTCCGGAGAAGGGATCGCTCCGTATCCCGAAATAAGATGTTATCCTCCCGTCTGCTGCCAGTGGCCAGCAGAAGATATCCGTCCCGGTCATCGATACATTGCTTTCAACTATGCCCATGCTCTGCGAATAACCGTAAACGCTTCCTGTCATACTGGTGACGGAGACAGTTACGGTAAATAACAGGCAGATCAGTAAAGTCAGCGGTCTGATAAGATCACCATCTGTATTCCTATGAGAGAAAAACAGTCTTTTCCCGGTCTTCACTGTATCTCTGTTCCTGATCCCATTTGTTTTCAGTACCTCCGCAGCTATGGAAGCATACCGATTATATTCTTCCCAGTAAAGATCGCTGTTTCCAGCGTCGTTTTCATCATCATCCGGGTAGATTACGGATATCTTTAAGTCTTTTCCGGCTCTTCCGATCATCTTTATGCCGTTGACCTGCTTTTTCAGCGTTCTTAAACGCTCAAAACGCTCAGCTCTATCTGTCAAGTCTAACTCCTTTACAATTAAAATATGCAGTAAAAAAGGCAGCAAACGCTGCCTCATCTTATTTAACCGGTTCAGTTCTTTTTAAGCTGTTCCCAGGCCTCCCGGGTCAGCATATAGACGTCAGTATAGCCGTTTTCACCGTCTTCGTAGCGCTCCAGAAAGCTGCAGCCCCATGATTCCGCCGACTTTTTTGACGGTTCATTAGTGTATTTCATGTAGGAATAGATCTCGTTGAACGGAAGAGTCTCAAAAGTCATGTCACGGACCGCTTCCGCAGCTTCTTTCGCGTATCCTTTGCGCTGCATGTCCCGTCTGATGTGATATCCGATCTCGGGTCTTATCACTCCGTGGATGTTCTGCATGGTGAGTCCGCAGTCCCCTATCATCTCGCCGGTGTCTTTGAGACATACTGCCCACAGCCCGAATCCGAAGGTCCTGTATCTCTTTATGTTCCTGTCTATCCAGTTCCTTACCCTATCGTCGTCAAAGGCATAGGGATAATGCTGCATGTTCACGGGATCTCCCAAAACCGCTTTGAGAGAGTCAAAGTCATCTGCCGACATCTCTCTCAGGTACAGTCTTTCGGTATCCAGTACGTGTCCTTTTTCCGCCACTGCAGGTCTCCTTTCCGTCAGGTCTCTTTGACCCATATCTCTCCCTCTGTGTGCCGGAACCCGGCGCTTTCGAACATGCGCTGGCTCTGAGCGTTGAAGGAGTATATCTGCGCCCTGACTTCCCTGAATCCTTTTTCCTTTGCGATCCTGAGCATCTCAGGCATGCATCTTCTTCCTATATGCCTGTTCTGGTACTCTCTGCATATCACTATGGCGATCTCGGCGTTGTCTCTCAGGGACACATCGCCTACAAGTTTCCCGTTGTACCTGATGTACCAGCAGTCGCCGTGAGTGCTCAGATAGTTGTACATCCTTCTGAGCATGTCCAGATCGTATTCCAGTTCGATATTGTCCACCTGTCTGCACAGTTCCCTGTCCTGATACCATCTCAGTGTTATATCTTCCGCCGGATAGTAAGGAACGAGCTCGATCTCGTCATCGATCCTTATGATCTCATCCGACCAGTTCTCCCTGCGGACCTGCGGGTATAGCATGCAGAGCGCAAGATACTCCCTCTGATAGATGCCTCTCCTGACTTCGTCGGTACCCTCGTAGTCGGCGTGTCTCGACAGGATATCTGCGATCTCATCGAGATCCATCCATCTCGGTACCAGTCCGATCCGCTTTTCCGTCTCGGTGAGCTTCCTTGCGGTGATTCCGGTCACTTCTGCGGGATAGTAGTAACTAATATAACGCCAGTCTTCATAGTACTCGTCTAACTGAAGCGCGCATTCCGAGAGGCTTAGGACAG
>JAFYZG010000018.1 GCA_017548825.1 Oscillospiraceae bacterium | reverse complement strand
GGAATTGCCTTTGACGATATTGTTCCAGATATATCTTCTGATCTGCCAGTTGTCGTGGATCAGGTATATCCCGAAGGTCAGAGAAGATATCAGGTTGATGTTGCGGCTGTTCTTTACGTCCAGCTCCCTGAAGCCAAGGAAAAGGAACAGGGAGAGCAGCAGGATGAGCACGTGGTTCTGGTAGTTGAACAGGTAGTCCAGCAGCGAGAGCTTGCTCATGATCTTCTTTCCCCAGAGGTCCACTGCGACTATCACGCCCATGCACACCGCCCATATACCGGCGGCGCAAAGGAACCAGAAGCGCGGCCTGCGGCTGTGTTCCTCATGATATAGCCTCAGGTATGCGCCTAGGCAGTAGAGCCAGAGGAAGAAGGTAAGATCGCTGCCTTCGAAGTCGGTGACTACCATCCCCGGTATCCAGCCCAGAGTGGGGATGAGGCACCAGAATATGCCCGTGATGACCAGCATCCTGCGGAACTGCGTTCTTGATAGCGCCAGCAGCATCGCATTGAAGTAGGGGGAGAGCAGGTACATGACCATGTAGGTGGAGATGAACCACTGCACTCCGGATGAGAGGAAGAAGAGCTTGCCCCTGAAGGTGTCCTGGGTCATTGCCCCGAAGCCGTTGATCTTTCCGTGGAATACCAGCCAGATGCCCATGATCCAGAAGAAACACTGTCCCCACAGCTGAAGGACCTTGGAGGTCCTGACGCCGCGTGAGCGTATCATGAAGTAGCCTGAGACCATCACGAACAGGTTGACGCCGGTCTTTCCGTCCAACAGCATGGACTGGTAGAACAGCCTGTTGAACGTGATACTTCCCGCTGAGTACCTGAAGTTGCTGAACAGAGCGTAGTGATACGTGATTATGAGCAGCATCGCGAAGATGCGCATCAGTTCGAAGTTGGAGCTTCTGTCTTTTCTCTGCATACCGGATCCCTCTTTTCTTTCTGAGAAGAATATATACCGCAGAGGCTTTTTCTGCAAACACGCGTCGCAGAACGGGGCTCTGTGTGTTTCGCATAGAACAGATGATATATAATATGGGAGACAACAACGGCGGCACAGGAGAGGATCATGCATATAGAGACAGAGAGACTCATAATAACCGACTTCACGGAGGACATGGCGGAGACAGTGCATCTCAACTCGCTGGATGAGGACAACAGACGGTTCGTGCCTGACGAAGTGTTCGAGACGGTGGATGACGCGAGAGAGACTCTGGAGTTCCTGATCAGCCGCTACGGCGGTAAGGAAGGACCGTATGTCCATCCCGTCCTGCTTAAGACAGGAGAGAACATAGGGTACGTTCAGCTGGTGCCCATCGAAGATGGATGGGAGATAGGCTATCACGTGGCGAAGCAGTACACGGGAAACGGCTACGCAGCGGAAGCAGTCGGGGCCTTTATGCCGTACGCTACAGAGCGTAAGGGACTGTCCGAGATATGGGGCATCTGCCTTGCAGATAACGCGGCGTCGGTGAGGGTAATGGAGAAATGCGGATTCCGCAGCGTGTTCCGCGGAGAAGGACCGTATCAGGGGCAGCAGAGACAGATCGTGAAAAACGTCTGGTACCCGGAAACAGAGAGAAACGAAACAGAAGAGGTATAAAAAAATGGTAACGGAGAAGATGTATGACAAGCTGGCCAGGCTCGTGGTCAGAAAAGGCGTCAATGTGCAGAAGGACCAGCCCGTGATAGTGAGGGCTTCCGTCAATAACGCGGATTTCGTCAGGAAGGTGGTCAGGGAGGCATACGAGGCAGGAGCTAAGTATGTTTCGGTGGAATGGAGGGATACCGAGATCTCGAAGATGGCCTATGACTACGAGACAGTGGAGACGCTCTCCGAGGTCCCGCAGTGGCAGTATGACAGGATGAAATATCAGCAGGACGGAGGAGCGTGCTACATCTCCATCGCTTCCGACAGACCCGGCGCTCTTGCAGACGTGGACGGCGAGAAGATGAACGCGGCAAACATCGCCTACTATACAAAGATGGAAGACCTGATGGGCTATACTATGAACAACGAAGGCCAGTGGTGCGTCATAGGCGTACCCTCTGTTGAGTGGGCAAAGATGGTATTCCCGGATCTCCCGGAAGAGGAGGCGTTTGAAAAACTGGGCGACGCGATCTTCGCGGTGACGAGGGTCACGGAGGACAACGACCCGATAGAGGAGTGGACGCAGCACGACAGAGAGATGCTGGAGCACGCGGCAAAGCTCAATGAGTTTAACTTCGAGAAACTGCATTTCACCAGCGGACTGGGGACAGATCTCTATGTGGGACTGGTTAAGGAGCACATCTGGGTCGGCGGAGGATGTGAGACGCCAAAGGGAGTGTTCTTTGACCCGAACATGCCCACCGAGGAGTGCTTCTGCATGCCCGAGAAGACCGCCACGGAGGGTATCGTATATTCCTCGAAGCCCCTGAACTACAACGGGAAGCTCATAGAAGACTTCTGGCTGCGCTTCGAGAACGGAAAAGTAGTCGACTATGACGCCAGGAAGGGAAAGGACACACTGGCTCAGCTGCTGAGCTTCGATGAGGGGTCATCCTACCTCGGAGAGGTCGCTCTTGTGCCCTATGATTCGCCTGTATCGCGCTGTAAAGTGTTGTTCCTTAACACGCTGTATGACGAGAATGCGGCCTGCCATCTGGCACTCGGAAGGCCCTATCCGGAGAATCTCAGGGGCGGGAACGACATGAGCAAAGAGGAGCTCGCAGCCCACGGCGCGAACGACTCCATGCAGCACGAGGATTTCATGTTCGGAACGGAGGATATGTC
>JAFYZG010000126.1 GCA_017548825.1 Oscillospiraceae bacterium | reverse complement strand
GATCCCGTCGATATCGGTGAACCTCTCGCATATCAGCGCTGCAGCCTTGCTGCCGCAGTTCCTTATTCCGAACGCTGTCAGAAGTCTGTCCAGGTTGTTGTTCCTGCTCTGTTCTATGGCACTAAGCAGGTTGTCGCATGACTTTTCCTTGAAATTGTCGAGGCGCAGGATGTCGTCCCTGTTCAGGGAGTAAAGATCCGCTGCGCTCTTGATCAGTTCCGCGTCTACCAGCTGGCTGACTATCGAAGGCCCCAGGCCGTTGATGTCCATCGCATCCTTGGATGCGAAGTATATGATGTTCCTCACGGTCTGCCCCGGACATTCCGGATTTATACACCTTATTGCCGCTTCATCCGCCGATCTCACGACCTCTTCTCCGCAGGACGGGCATCTGTCGGGAAGCCTGAAAACAGTGCTTCCGGGAACATGATCATACGCCTTTATGACCTCGGGAATGATCTCACCCGCCTTCCTGACCTCTACGGTATCGCCGATGCGTATATCGAGCGAATCCATGTAATCCTGGTTGTGCAGGCTGGCTCTCGAGACCGTGGTACCGCCCAGCTGGACCGGTTCGAAAACTGCTGTGGGGGTCAGAACGCCGGTCCTTCCCACGGTCACTTCGACGTCCAGCAGCCTGGTCGCTTTTATCTCGGCCGGATACTTGTACGCTATCGCCCATCTGGGCACTTTTACCGTCGAACCGAGCTGTCTGCGCTGTGTAAAGTCATTAAGCTTTACAACTGCTCCGTCTGTATCATATTCCAGTTCACCGCGGATCCGTCCTATCCTTTCGATCTCTTCAAGGACTTCTTCCGCGGATGTGCATCTCACATAGGACGGGATGACGTTGAAGCCGATGCTTCTGAGCCAGTCCAGGCTCTCCGTATGCCCTGTCAGCTCCTCTGTGGTGCTCTGAACGTTGAAGATGAAGATGTCCAGGTTCCTCTTCCTCGTCACTTCGGCGTCTTTCTGCCTCAGTGACCCGGCTGCGGCGTTTCTGGGGTTCTTGAAAGGAGTCATTCCCTCTGCTTCCTGAGACGTCACAAGATCAGCGAAGCTTTTCCTGGGCATGAAGACCTCTCCGCGCACCTCAAGCCTGCCGATCGATGAGGGTATGGCCTTCGGTATGGTGGATATGGTGGCCAGATTCTCGGTGACATCCTCGCCGACCGTCCCGTCGCCTCTGGTGGAGCCGCGCACGAACACGCCGTTCTCATACTCCAGCGACACGGAGAGTCCGTCTATCTTCGGTTCGACCGAGAAAACGGGATCACCGACGCTGTCCTTCATCTTTTCGATGAAAGAGACCACCTCATCGTGGGAGAACACGTCGGAAAGGCTCTCCATGCGCACTTCATGCCTGACACTGGAAAACTTGGAGCTCGCTCTTCCGCCTATCTGCGATGTGACCGATGCCCCGGATGCGAGATCGGGGTACTGCGCCTCCAGCTCCTCAAGTTCCCTGTTGAGCGCGTCATACTCCTCGTCCTCTATGACCGGGCTGTCCAGTTCATAGTAGAGCCTCGCATTCTCCGCCAGAAAAGCTCTGAGGTATTCTATTCTTTCTGCAGCCTGTTTTCTGTCCATCCTCAATAAACGAGCAGGATACATACCGTCTGTCACGATCTATATCCTGCTCCCCTTTCAGCAACTAAAGAATGTATTAAAGCGAGATCATCTTCGTCATCTCGAATTTGCTCAGATCGAGGGTCTTCTCCATGGCGAGCGCCTTTTCCATATCGAGATCCGTGACCTCGCCGTTCCTGAACACAACGACCCTGCCGCCTTTTCCTTTTTCAAGGAGCTCTATCGCTCTGGCTCCCATCTCCGTCGCCATGATCCTGTCCCGGGCAGTGGGTATCCCGCCTCTCTGTACGTGTCCCAGAACGGTCACTCTCGTCTCTATCCCTGTTCTGGACTGTATGAAGTCAGCGACGTCTGAGGAGCTTCCGCATCCCTCGGCCATCACTATGATGAAATGGTTCTTCCCGCTTCTCTGGGTGTATAGGATCCTGTCGACCACGTCTCTGTCCAGGTCGTAGTTCATCTCCGGGACCAGCGTCACCAGAGCACCGCAGGCTATCCCTATGCTCTGGGCGAGGAAACCGACCTTATGCCCCATGACCTCCACGACTGAGCATCTTGTATGGGACTGGATAGTGTCGCGGAGCTTGTCTATCATCTCGACAGCGGTGTTGAGCGCCGTGTCATATCCTATTGTGTAATCGCTGCAGGCCAGGTCGTTGTCTATCGTGCCCGGCACCCCGATACAGGATATGCCGGATCTGCAGAGATCCCTCGCGCCGCGGAACGTTCCGTCTCCGCCGATGCATACCAGCCCGGTGATCCCGTTCTTTCTGCAGTTCTCGGCAGCTTTCCTGACGCCTTCCTCGGAGTTGAACTCATGGCTGCGCGCGGTGTATAGCACCGTACCTCCCCTGTGCAGGATCTCGGATACGCTCCTTATGTTCATCTCGAATACATCGTTGTCAAGAAGGCCGGCATACCCTCTTCTGATGCCGATCACCCGCATTCCCTTATAGATCGCGGTCCTGACAGCCGCCCTCACTGCGGCATTCATTCCGGGAGCGTCGCCCCCGCTGGTAAGGATCCCTATCGTCTTTATCTCGACTGACATCTCAAAAACCTCCGGCTTTTGCTATTTGTATACTACGTTCTCTTCTCCCAGCACTCTGCAGAGCCTGTTCTTCAGTCCTTCGCTGTCATCCGCGAACATGGACTGCGGAACTATGACCTGCTGCTTCGTGTCGCTGTAATAGAAATGGACCGGTATCTGCCCCGAGAACAGCCTCAGCAGGGCCGTTATCCTCTCTATCCTTGCGTCGTCCTTCCCGGTGAATCTCAGGTAGACGGTCTTCTTTTTGTCCTTATCAGGAGGTGCAGGCTGTGATCCCTGCACGTTATCCCCGCTTCTGCCGGTATACTCTTCGACGCCCCGGGCATCTGACAGCAGGAACTTGGGCTCCTCTTCCTCTCTCATGGATATCCTTCCGGTCAGCACCAGGATATTGTTTTCTCTGATCACCGCGGCGTACTGGGTAAGGACTTTCGGGAACACCAGCATCTCCATGGTCGCACTCATATCCTCTATATTCACGAAAGCCATGGTCTCGTTGTTTCTGGTGACCTTTGTCCTGACGGACTCTATCTCGCAGAGCATCGTCACGGTCTTGCCGTCCAGCTCCTCGCCCCTGGACAGCACGGTCGCTACATTGGGAAGTCCGTTCTGTTCCACGAAGCGGGAATACGCTCTCAGCGGGTGGCTCGAGAAATAGAGTCCCGTGGATTCCTTCTCTCCCTTCAGGATCTCCTCCTGGGAGTACTCTCCCATGTCCTCGACCATCTCGTCTGTGTACTTGTCCGCGGCGCCGGTCTCGTCCAGATCCAGGAAGCTGATCTGTCCTTCTATGCTGTCCTTCTTTTCCTTCTCGACCGCTTTGGACACGATCTCTATCGCGAGCATCATGCTCTTGCGCGATTTTCCGAGGCAGTCCATCGCTCCGGAACGGATGAGGTTCTCTACAGCGCGCCTGTTGAGCTCATTCGTTTCCAGACGGTTATAAAAGCCCACGAATGACGTGAACGGTCCGTCGGCGCGTTCCCTGACGATTGCTTCTATCAGGCTCCTGCCAACGCTTTTTACAGCCAGGAGGCCGAATCTGATCTTCCCTTCCTCTACGGTGAACCCCGCGCGGCTGCGGTTGATGTCGGGAGGCAGCAGTTCGATGCCGAGCGAGTGGCACTCCGCGATGTACTCTATGACCTTGTCCGTTCTGTCGATGATGCTGGTCATAAGAGCCGCCATGAACTCCACGGGATAATGGCATTTGAGATATGCCGTCTGGTATGCCACGTCCGCATATACCGCGGCGTGTGATTTATTGAACGCGTAGGACGCGAAGGAAGCCATATCGTCGAAGAGGCTTTGTGCGATTTCCTCGCTTATGCCGTTCTCACGGCAGCCTTCCACGAACTCCCTGCCGCTCTTGTCCATCTCGGATTTCTTCTTCTTCGCCATCGCGCGCCGCACGATGTCGGCCTTGCCGAGACTGAAACCCGCAAGTTCGCGGCAGATCTGCATGACCTGTTCCTGGTATATTATGACGCCGTTGGTGACGTCCAGTATGTCTCTGAGCTTATCAGTCTTGTAGCTGATGCTGTCCGGATGCTTCCTGTTCTCTAGATACGTCGGTATCGAATCCATCGGGCCCGGGCGGTACAGCGAGATGACGGCAATGATGTCCTCGAGGTTCCGGGGCTTCATGTTTATGAGCAGCTGCCGCATTCCTCCCGACTCCAGCTGGAATACACCGGAGGTGCTGCCCTGGGAGAGCATCTCGTAAACTTCGCTGTCGTCGAACGGGATCTCGCTCATCCTGAACGACGGATCGGTCTTCTGTATCTCGTCCTCGCAGTCCGCTATGACCGTGAGCGTGCGAAGACCCAGGAAGTCCATCTTGAGCAGTCCCAGCTCCTCCAGTGTGGTCATGGTGAACTGGGTCACGAAGTTATCGTCGTTCTTTGCGAGAGGCACGTAGTCGCTGACCTCGTCGCGCGTGATGACGACGCCGGCGGCGTGGGTGGATGCGTGCCTCGGCATCCCCTCGATCTTCATGGAGAGATCCAGCAGTCTTTTGACCTGTGGATCCGAATCATAGAGCTGCCTGAGCTCAGGCTTGCGCTCGAACGCCCTGTCTATGGTTATTCCCAGTTCCTGCGGTATCAGCTTGGCTACGGTATCCACCTGTCCGTAGGGCATGCCGAGCACTCTGCCGACATCGCGGACCGCGAGCCTTGCGGCCATCGTTCCGAACGTTACGATCTGCGCCACATGCGCGGGCCCGTATTTCTCGGTAACGTACTCGATGACCTTGGCGCGTTTCTCGTAGCAGAAGTCCACGTCAAAGTCCGGCATGCTGACCCTCTCCGGGTTCAGAAACCTCTCGAAGATCAGATTGTATTTGATGGGATCCAGATCCGTGATCCCCATGCAGTAGGCGGCGATGCTGCCGGCGCCGGACCCACGTCCGGGGCCGACGGGTATGTCGTTCTCTCTGGCGTAGTTGATGAAGTCCCAGACTATCAGGTAGTAGTCGACATAGCCCATCTGGGTCACGACCGACTTCTCGTACTCCATCCTGTCGATTATGGACTGGTCCGGATGGTCTCCGTATCTCCTTCTGAGTCCCTCGTCGCAGAGCCTGTTGAAGAAATCCAGGTTGTCGCTGCCGTCCGGCGTCGCGAAATACGGCAGCTTGGTGACGCCGAACTCGAAGTCGAAGCTGCACATGTCTGCGATCTTCTTCGTGTTGGTCAGCGCCTCCGGGACGGCGCCGAACAGGTCGTACATCTCCTCCGTGGACTTCACGTAGAAGTTGTCGGTCTTGAACTCCATGACGTCGTCGTCATCTATCGTGTGGTTAGTCTGGATGCAGATAAGGATATGCTGCATCTCGCTGTCCGCTCTGTCTATGTAGTGGCAGTCGTTGGTCGCCACGAGCGGGATGTCCAGTTCCCTGGCGAGGCGGATCAGGTCGGGCAGGATCCGCAGCTGCTCCTCGATGCCGTGGTTCTGCAGTTCTATGTAGTAATTGCCTTCGCCGAAAAGATCCCTGTAATATCTCGCGACCTCCTCCGCGCGGCCGAACTCGCCGTTGAGAAGCGCCTGAGGTATCTCTCCGGCAAGGCACGCCGAGAGGCATATAAGCCCCTCGTGGTATTTCTCCAGCAGCTCCCTGTCTACGCGGGGCTTGTTATAGAATCCTTCCCTGTTGGCTATGCTGATCATCTTGATCAGGTTCTTGTATCCGGTCTCGTTCTTGCACAGCAGCACCAGATGATACGGGGTGCTGTCTATCCTGTACACCATGTCCCTTCTGGACCGTGGTGCCACGTAGACTTCGCTTCCGATGATCGGCTTTATCCCGTGATTCTTCGCTTCCTTGTAGAAATCCACACAACCGTACATGACCCCGTGATCCGTGATGGCCACGGCGGTCTGTCCGTTGTCCTTTATCTTCTGCATGAGACGGTCTATCCGGCACGCTCCGTCCAGAAGGCTGAACTCGGTGTGCAGATGCAGATGTACGAAATCGTCTTTATTGATCATCATGTTCATTCAAGTATCCGCGCGCTGTCTCCCTGATCTTCCTTAGCCTGTGGCTCATCCCCGACTTCGTTATCCCGTCATCGGTCTTGTCCGCCAGTTCTCCCAGCGAGAGGTCCGGATTTGATATCCTCAGGTCGGCCGCCTTGAGCAGGTCGCTGCTCAGCAGCTTCCTTCCCCCTCTTCTGAAGAACTCTTCAAACAATTCTATATCGTTGTATGCCGCCGAGACAGCCTTTGTCATGTTGGCGTTCTCGCAGTTCACCCTCCTGGTGACCTGATTGCGGACGTCTCTTACTATCTTCTCCTCCATCAGCCTCATGGAGCACAGCGGCGCTCCTATGAAAGTCAGGATATCCTCTATCTGGCTGGAGTCCTTTACATATACCAGGCTGTCGTAGCCTCGGACCGATCTCTTTACATCGAAGCCCTGCGCGGTGAGAAGCTCAGCGAGATCCTGAGCTATCCTTGCGCGGTGAGTTGAGAATTCCAGGTGATACCCCTTATGAGGCTCGCTCACGACGCCGGCCGCGAGGAACGCTCCCGCTATGAATGATCTCGCGCAGTTCTGGCACGCAAAATGATCCGTGCTGATCTTCATCTGTATCCTTCCGTCGGAGAGAAAGAAATCCGAGAGGATCTTCTCACAGACCTTTTCGTCTGTGCACCGGAAGGTATTGATCTTTTTCCCTTTTGTAATGACCTCTTTGCCCAGCGGCACTCCTATCCTGTCGAACAGCGACACCAGATATTCGATTATATCCAGGTTCTCGCTGTTGAGAAGCATCTCGGAACCGCTGATCCTTGGAAAGAAACAGAGGAAACCGTACAGATGGGAATACAGGCAGCAGTTGTCGAACTGCGCCGAATCCATGATCTCGCTTTTGCAGTCAGAACAGAAACTCATCAGCTGACCTTTCCGATATCCCTGTGCACCACTCTGCTCCTGTACCCGAGAGAGTTTATATAACTGTTCAGATCCTCCGCGACGGCGACCGAGCGGTGTCTTCCGCCCGTGCATCCGATCCCGACCACCAGCTGGGTCTTTCCCTCCTCCCTGTAGAGAGGCAGGAGAGTATCCAGCAGCGACTTGACTTTTGACATGACCTCCGCGGTCGAATCCGAATCGAACACGTAGTTCCTGACATCAGCATCCAGACCTGTCCTGTGCCTGAGCTCGTCCACATAGAACGGGTTGGGCAGGCATCTCACGTCCAGCATGAGGTCCGCCTCCTCCGGCACTCCGTATTTGTATCCGAATGATATGAACCTGACGCTCATGAGCCTGTCCGGCTCTTCCGCGAACATCGAGATGAGCTGCTCACGCAGCTGTTTGACGGATATCCTGGTGGTATCGATCCTGAAATCCGCTACCTCCTGGATGCTGTTGAGCATGTATTTCTCTCTTCTTACGGCATCTGTGATCGAGCCGTCACCGGCTCCCTCCAGCGGATGTCTCCTTCTGGTCTCGCGGTAGCGGCGCTCTATCTCGTCGTCGCTGCAGTCAAGGAACAGTATCCGGAACGTTATGCCGGCCTCCCTGAGTTCCTGCAGGCACTGCTCCAGCTCCGCGGAGGTGTCCCCGGTCCTCACGTCGGTCACGACTACGACACGGGGAAACCTGCCCAGCTGCTGCGCCATGCGCGCGAACACCGGTATCATGGACGGCGGCACATTGTCCACGCAGTAGAATCCCATATCCTCAAAGGCGCTCAGAGCCTGTGACTTTCCGGCTCCCGCTCTTCCCGATACTATAAGCAGTTCCATTCTGTCTCCAAAGACCTACTCCAGAAACTCTATCTCGCACTCAAGTTCATAGCCGGTCATATCTCTGACCGTCTCCCTGATGCGGGATATGAGTTCCAGTATGTCGGAGGAGGTCGCTCCTCCCCTGTTTATCACAAATCCGGCGTGCTTCTCGCTAACCTGCGCGCCGCCGACAGTGAGTCCCTTAAGCCCGCACTCGTCTATGAGTTTTGAGGCATAGCTGCCCTCAGGTCTCTTGAAGGTGCTGCCGCAGCTGGGATACTCCAGCGGCTGCTTCTCTATGCGCTTGTTCATGGTCTCGCGCATGGTCTCATAGATGACACTGCTGTCCCCTTCTCTGAGACCGAACGCTGCCGACAGGATCACCATGTCGCGGTGATCCTGGAAAAAGCTTTTTCTGTATGAAAGATCCAGATCAGAGGCGGCGGAAACGGTCACGTTCCCTTCGCTGTCCAGATACTCGACCTCGGTCAGCACGTCCTTCATTTCTCCGCCATAGGCGCCTGCGTTCATGAACACCGCTCCTCCGACGGAACCGGGTATGCCGTACGCGAACTCCAGCCCGGTCAGTCCCTCCCGGCATGCTGTTCTGCATACGTCAGCAAGCGGGACTCCGGCACCGGCGCGTATGGACGTGCCTTCCGCATCTATCGATGAAAGAGCCTCCCTGGTGAGGATCACGACGCCCGGATAACCTTCGTCCAGCGCCATGACATTGCTTCCCCTTCCGAGGATGAAATGCTTCTCCCCGAGCTCCCTGAGGACTCGAACCGTCTCTATCAGCGCCTGCTTGGTCTGAGGCACTGCGACGGCGGCTCTTCCTCCGGTCCTGAAGCCGGTGAGCAGGGAGAGATCCCCGTCCTCGTCTATACGCAGACCGTCTATAACGCTCAGAGCTTCTGCAGTCTTAAGATCCAATGCCGGTCCCTCCGTCACATGGTCAGTCCGAGGGAGCTGAGGAGCTCCTGCTCGGCGTTATATCCCATCTGTCTGTCTCTGTGGTTCATGGCGGCCACTTCCAGTATCACCGCGAGGTTCCTTCCGGGTTTCACCGGTACGGTTATCATCGGTATCTTGATCCCGAGGATATCCATGGTCTCCTCGCCGCCGCCGAAATTAGTGTATGACTTGTCGGAATCCCACGGCTCCAGCTTGATGATCAGGTCGACCTTCTCGCTGACTTTGACCGCTCCCATTCCGAACAGCTGCCTTACATTTACTATGCCGATGCCTCTGAGCTCCATGAAATATCTGGTGTTCTCAGGGGCGGATCCGACTATGCTTATCTCGGAGACTCTCCTGAGTTCGACGGCATCATCGGCAACCAGGCGGTGTCCTCTCTTGAGCATCTCGACCGCAGTCTCGCTCTTCCCTATGCCGCTGTCTCCGATGATCAGTATGCCTGTGCCGTATACTTCTATGAGCTCACCGTGCCAGGTCACCCTCTGTCCCAGTTCGACATTGAGGTGTCCGATCGTCGCCGACATGAAGTCGGATGTCTTCATGCTGGTGCGCACCAGCGGTACCGCGTATTCCTTGGCGAGCTTGAGCTCGTCCTCAAAGATCTCGAGATCCCTGGCGATAGCTACGAGGCAGGGTCTTCTCGAAAAGATCCTCTTGAGCGACTCATATCTCTCTTCCGGAGTCTCCTGTTCAAGATAGGACTGTTCCATCAGTCCTATGATCTGGATCCTGTGCGGATCAAAATGCTCGGTAAAGCCGGTGATGATCAGTCCGGGCCTGTTGATCTCGGCGGTGTCGAGATACAGTTCATCCAGCGGCGACGGCGCGTATATCACTTCCAGTTTGAGTGCCTGAACGAAACTTTCTATCGAAATAGTATAATTGGCCATGGTCATACTCCTCCGATATTATTATAATTTTAGTGACATTTATATTCAAACGAATTGTGCCTTTGCAAAGGCATTCCGGAGCTTCGCCGAGGAGGTTGGAAATGGACGGTTCCTATGACGCTTCCGTGCGTCTGGATACACCTCATCTCACGCTCAGAAACCTGCGGTACAGCGATGCGGACGGCATCTTCCGCAACATCGCAAATGACCGTGACGTTCTGAGATACTACATCATGAACTACTCGGAAGACCGCACCTCATTTTCCCTTGAAAGTACGGTGGACTATTTCGCAAGGTCTAAGAGATACGGCTTTGCGATTGAGGAGAAGTCCAGCGGAGAAGTGATCGGCATGATACATCAGTGCAGCTCTGCCGATGATGTGTTCCGCACCACAGAGGTAGGCTACGCTCTTGGAAAAAGATACTGGAACCGCGGTTACATGACCGAGGCGCTGGCTGCAGTGATCGATTTCCTGTTCTCAAAGGGCATCCATAAGGTCACATGCACCCACATAGTCGAGAACACCGCGTCCGGAAGAGTCATGCAGAAATGCGGGATGATCCCGGAAGACGGCATCAGGAAGGAAGAACTGTTCTACGGCGGCCGTTACCGTGACCTCAAGGTGTACTACAAGCTCAACCCGGACGCGTGAAAGGAAAGGCAAATGATCAAGGCGATCCTCTGGGATATCGACAATACCCTTCTCAATTTCCATGAGTCAGCGAGGGTGGCGCTGAAAAGATGCTTCGAGATCTTCTCTCTGGGCGAATGCACGGATGAGATGATTAATGAGTACCACGCAATCAACGACCGCTATTGGAACCTGCTCGAAGCCGGAGAGATGACCAAATCCGAGATACTGGTGGGGCGGTTCAGGGAGTTCTTCTCGAACCACGGTCTGGATGTTTCAGTTGCGGAAGCATTCAATGACGAATACCAGTTCAGACTGTCGGACGAGATCGTTTTCTGTGACGGGGCTCCGGATGTGTTGCTGCAGCTCAGGGGAAGATACATACAGTGCGCGGCGTCCAACGGGACTAAGGTCTCCCAGACTCTCAAGCTTAAGAAATCCGGTCTGGACCGGATCATGGACAGGATCTATATCTCCGAGGATCTAGGATTTGAAAAGCCCCGCAGGGAGTACTTCGACGCAGTCCTGGCGGATCTGAGTCCCCTTGAGCCCCGTGAGATCATTATGGTCGGCGATTCTCTTACCAGCGACATGCGCGGATCCCACGATTACGGTCTAGTGACCTGCTGGTACAACCCCGGCGGCACTGTCAACAACACCGGCATGTTGTTCGATCACGAGATAAGACATCTCTCGGAAGTACCGGCGATCCTGGAACAGTATGAATAATCAGTAGAAGAGGAAATGGTCATTTGAGACTCAGAAACAGACCGTGGGCAGCACCGGAACTTGCCGGATGCAGCTACTACATAAAGGATTTCACGCGAAACCGCGGAAGATGGAAAGAGGCATTCGGGAACGATGCCCCGATATGGCTGGAGATAGGCTGCGGAAAAGGCATGTATCTGGCCGGGATGGCTCCCTCCCACCCCGAGATCAATTTCATAGGAGCCGACATCAAAAGTCTAATGCTGGCATATGCCAGAAGGAATCTGGAGGAAGCGTTCTCGGCAGCAGGGCGTGAGGTCGACAACGTCATACTGCTCTCGGTGGACGCCGTGAGGATACTGAGCGCCTTCTCGGAAGAAGACGTCATCGACAGGATAATACTGAACTTCAGCAATCCCTGGCCGAAACCTCCTCATCACAAAAGAAGGCTTACCCACACGCGGCAGCTCGAGAATTACAGGCACTTTCTGAGATCGGGAGGCGTCATAGAATTCAAAACAGACAACGATGATCTGTTCCGGGATTCGCTGACATATTTCGAAGACGCGGGATTCACCCCGGAAGAGGTCTGCGAGGATCTGTATTCGGTCCGCGAAGTCGATCCCTCCGTAATCACGGAGCATGAGAGCAAGTTCATGGAAATGGGACTTCCCATACACTACATAAGAGCGGTCCTGAAGCAGTAAGGTCTCGCAAAAAAACGGCAGGAGGAAACGATTCCGCCTGCCGTTTATCTATGCGTTCTTTTAAAACACATCAAATGAGATCTGCTCGTAGTTTCCGACTATCTCGTCGAATCTGTCCAGGACTTCTCCGACTCCGCCTCTGAGACAGGCGGATACGGTGATGTCAGCCATTCCGCGTATCTCCGCAGGGGCATCCGCCACAGCGACCTTGATCCCGCCCAGTCTCAGCATCTCCCTGTCGTTGTAGTAGTCGCCGATGACGATGGTGTTGTTGATATCCTGTCCGATAAGTTCGCAGAGCGTGGAGAAACCGTTGCCCTTGTCGGTACCCTTGGTCACCAGATCCACAAGTTCCGGGCCAGGCCTCATGAAACTGAACAGCGTATAGATCCCGCCGAGAGTGCTCTGGTTCGCAGCGTACTTCTCGATGGAGGACAGCAGCTCAGGCCGCGTGAGGAAAGCCACCTTGTTCCATCTTTCCGGAATCTCATCCAGGTCGCAGAGGATGTATCTCATGTGCTGGCGCGCCAGATGATTGTCTACTTCCGCGTTCATCCTCGGCACGTAGACATTCGGCTCCACCGTTACTTCAACGCCCAGTTCAGGGAAAAAAGAGATCAGGTCCCGCACCACGTCTCTGGCCTCAGGAGGCATGGGATTGGAATACAGCGTCTCCCCTGTAGAGAAATCATAGATGTACGTTCCGTTGCACAGCACTGCGGGAGCCGACAGTCTGACCCATTCGGTCAGTTTGCTGACAGACTCTATCCCTCTTCCCGTGCAGACCGTGAACCTGCCGCCTCTGCCGACGAACCTGTCGATGGCTTCGAGGTTGCTCTTCGGCACGCCGTACCCTGCCTGAAGCAGCGTTCCGTCTATATCGCTTATTACCAGATAATCCGAAATGGAATTAGACATTTTCCGATCTCCTGAGTTTGTCGAGAAATGCTTTGAAATAATGAGGGAGCTCCGAACTGAACTCCATATACTCCTTCGTTGTTGGATGTATGAATCCCAGGACCCCCGCATGCAGGCACTGACCGCACAGTTCCTTGATGACCTTCTGCGGCCCGTATACGGGATCACCGGCGAGCGGGTGCCCGATGCTCGCCATATGGACCCTGATCTGATGGGTCCTTCCGGTCCTGAGTTTCAGTTCCAGAAAAGAAAAATTGCCGATCTCTTCCAGAACTCTGTACTCGGTAACGGCAGACTTTGAGTTCTTCTCGGTGACCGCAAACTTTTTGCGGTCTTTCTGACTTCTGCCTATCGGCGCATCTATTATACCGCTGTCCTGCGGAAGTCTTCCATACACTACGGCGTAGTACTTTCTGGTAACAGTGTGCGCTGCTATCTGCTCCGAAAGGCCGATGTGGGCCGCATCGTTCTTTGCGGCAACAAGAAGTCCGCTGGTATCCTTGTCGATCCTGTGGACTATACCTGGCCTTCTGGCGCCGTTTATCCCCGAGAGATCTCCCCTGCAGTGCCACAGCAGCGCATTCACGAGAGTTCCGGAGGGGTTGCCGGCGGCGGGATGCACCACCATCCCCTTGGGTTTGTCCACGACTATCAGATCGTCATCCTCATAGACGATGTCAAGAGGAATATCTTCCGGCTGCGCGTCAACCGGTTCCGGGTCCGGGAGATCCAGCGTAATGACGCTTCCTGCAGTCACTCTGTCGCTCTTCTTAAGCTGCTTTCCGTCTCCGGTGACCAGCCCGTCCTCCATGAGCTTCTGAACGTAACTTCTGGTAAACAGAGAGGAGTTTTCCGGGTATTCATCCCCCAGCAGTTCGCTGACTGCCGCGTCGGCCCTTTTTCCGGACAGTTCTTCCGGAACAGCTATCTCAATCCTCTCCATCTTCCTCTGCCCCGTCTTCTTCCGGTTCATCTTCCTCTGATTCTTCCTGCGGAACAGCCGCCGGTGCCTTCTTTTTTTCCGGAAGGAAGAAAACGCTGACCGCTATCAGAACGCAGCCGATATCCACCAGGGCATCCGCGAAATTGAAGATCGGGAAATCCATGAACAGGAACTCAAGATAGTCTGTCACCGATCCGATGAAGGCTCTGTCATAAAGGTTCCCGAGAGCCCCGGCACAGATAAGGATAACTCCCCATCTCTCCATCTCACGGGGGAACCTGTTGATCATCAGCAGGATCAGCAGCACGGCGGAACAGACACATGATATGATCGCCAGGACCTTGGTACTTCCCGAGAACCAGCCGAAAGCCGCCCCGGTGTTGCCTCCTTCCAGCAGCCGCAGCCCGAGTATACCCGGTATGAGCACCAGTGTCTTATCGGCCAGATATGCGGCAGCCGCTGCCTTGAAGATGCGGTCAGCCGCGAACAGCACAGCCACGCACAGAAGATTGGTGAACAATGCTCTTTCCTCCGTATATAGAAAGTGTAGCGATGAGGACCACCGCTACACATATAAAACGATGTTTTCTATCTGATGACTTCAGCGCATCTGGCGCAGATAGTGGGATGTTCCGGATCCTGCCCGACGGTGGTGTCGTAGCTCCAGCATCTCTCGCATTTCTCGCCTGCCGCTTTATCTACGTCTACGCTGACCGTCTCTCCTTCATATGTTCCCTTTCCCTCATCCGTGATGTGGACATCGGATACGATGAACACATCCTTGAGGAATCCTTCCACAGACCTGATGAAATCAAGTTCATCGCCCTGTGCATGGAGAGTGACGCAGGCTTCCAGGGAAGCTCCGATCACCTTAGCGGTCCTTGCCTCCTCAAGCGCCTTCATGACGTCGCTCCTGACTTCCAGGATCCTGTTCCACTTCGCCATATCCTCACCGGAGAAGTTCACTTCATAGACGGCCGGCATGTCGTTGAGCAGAACTGCGGAATGATCGAATCCGCTGCTGGACGGCAGTTCCTTCCAGATCTCGTCCGTGGTGAAGCAGAGGATCGGGGCAAGCAGTCTTGTAACTGCCGACAGGATGGTATAGATGGCGGTCTGAGCTGAGCGTCTGGTCCTGCTGTCACTTCTCTCCACATAGAGTCTGTTCTTGAGGATATCAAGATACACGTTGGAAAGATCGATGACGCAGAAACTGTGGATCGCTCTGTAGACTCCGTTGAAATCATATTCGCGGTAGCACGCAAGAGCTGTCCTGATGACCTCATTGAGCTTTGCGACGGCATATCTGTCTATCTCTTCCATCTCGCAGAGAGGTACGGAATCCCTGTCAGGCTCGAAATCGTAGAGGTTGCCTAGAATGAATCTCGCGGTGTTCCTTACTTTCCTGTAGGAATCCGAGAGCTGCTTGAGGATGTCATGTGACAGCTTGACATCGGCGTGATAGTCGCAGGATGCGAACAGCAGCCTGAGAATGTCAGCGCCGTACTGCTTGACCACGTCATTGGGATCGATGCCGTTGCCGAGGGACTTGGACATCTTCCTTCCCTGCTCATCTACGGTCCAGCCGTGGCTCAGAACGCCCTTATAAGGCGCCTTTCCGAGACACGCCACCGATGTCAGCAGCGAAGACTGGAACCATCCGCGGTACTGGTCTCCGCCCTCGAGATAGAGGTCGCAGGGCCATACCAGTTCAGGGCGCTTCCTGAGCACTGCGAAGTGGGAGGAGCCGGAGTCGAACCAGACATCCATGATATCCTCTTCCTTCGTGAACTCGGTGCCGCCGCAGTATGCGCATTTGGTGCCTTCCGGAAGTATCTCGGCTGCATCCCTGATATACCACGCATCGGAACCCTCTCTCTCAAAGAGTTCGGATACCGCTTCTATGCTCTCGTGCGTGATGTGGTAGCGCCCGCACTTCTTGCAGTAGAACGCGGGGATCGGGACTCCCCATGACTTCTGCCTGGAGATGCACCAGTCGGTGCGCTCCAGGACCATGGATGTCATCCTGTCCCTGCCCCAGTCGGGGATCCACTTAACTTCATTGATCGCCTTGACAGTCTCTTCCGCGAAGCCTTTGACCGAGCAGAACCACTGTTCCGTAGCACGGAACAGTACCGGCTCATGGCAGCGCCAGCAGTGCGGGTACTGGTGAACGATCTCGGATCTTGCGAAGAGCGCCTTCGTGTCGATCAGCTTCTGCAGGATGATGGGAGTCGCCTCATCTGTTGTGAGTCCCCTGATATCCTCGCCGGCATCAGCGGTCATGTGTCCTTCGCTGTCCACGACTACGATCACGGGCAGGTTATACCTGCTGCATACCTCGAAGTCCTCGAGGCCGTGTCCGGAGGCGTTGTGGACACATCCCGTACCTGCATCTAGAGTGACATAATCGTCGATCATGACGACGGTCTCCCTGTCCAGGAACGGATGGCGGCTCTTTATATTCTCGAAGGCGGAGCCTTTGGCGTGCAGTACCGTCTCGTACTCTGTGACGCCGCCCGCCTTCATGGTGTCTTCCACCAGTTCGGTCGCGATGACGTAGTATTCATCGCCTGTTTTTACGACTGAATAGTCGAATTCCGGATTCAGGCATATGCCCTGATTGCCGGGGATCGTCCATGTAGTGGTGGTCCAGATGAGGAAATATGTCTTCTCGAGCGGGAGGCCGTTCTCCTGCAGGAATCCGTTGTCCTCCACAGCGGGGAACCTCACATATATGGATGTGCATGGATCATCGCTGTATTCGATCTCGGCTTCCGCAAGGGCGGTGCCGCAGTGCGAACACCAGTAGACGGGCTTGAGTCCTTTATAGATGTATCCTTTTTCCGCCATGGTCCCGAAGACCTTGACCTGTTCGGCTTCAAACTCCTTGGCCATGGTCTTGTAGCTGTGGTCCCAGTCTCCCAGACATCCCAGGCGTTTGAACTCCTCTGTCTGGATATCCACGAATCTCTGCGCGTATTCACGGCATGCCCTGCGGATCTCCACCTTGGACATCGTGCTGTTCTCGGCATTGAGCTGCCTGAGCACTCTCAGCTCTATCGGAAGTCCGTGGGTGTCATAACCGGGCACGAACGGGGCGTATTTCCCGTCCATAAGGGCGAAACGCTCGATGAAATCCTTGAGGATCTTATTGAGCGCGTGTCCGATATGGATATCGCCGTTTGCGTACGGAGGGCCGTCGTGGATGATGAAAGGCTCTTTGCCTTTGTTCCTTTCGACTGCTCTCTCATAGAGGTGGTTCTCGTACCACTCTTTCAGATATTCGGGTTCTCTCACAGGCAGACCGGCTCTCATAGGAAAGCTGGTCTGCGGGAGATTGAGTGTTTTGTTGTAATCCAATTCCACTATATGGTCTCCTAATTCAAGGTTTGATCCTGATCTTTAAAATGTGAATGCCTCTCCGAACACGCTGTCCTCTGCCTCTTCCGCAGGCTCTTCCTGCTGTGCAGGCTCTTCGGCTTCCGCCGCGGGCTCTTCGGTCTCAAGTTCCTCCGTTACCTCGGGAGCGCTGTCGAAGGGAACTTCCTCCATGAGATCCTCCAGCTGAGAATCGGCGTCTTCCGGCTCTCCGGTCTCGGGTGCATCCTGCTTTGCGTCGGCGAGCGCCTCGTTGAGCGCGTCTTCGCTGACGTAATCCGGCAGAGACGCTATGATGCCCAGATGGCTCTTGTAGACATCGAGGATGGTGTTCTTGAACTTCGCGACTTCCTGCTGGAGCGCTTCATAGTTTGCTCTCTCAGTATCCACTCTTCCGGTCGCGGAATCGAGGATCCTGTCTGCCTTGGTCTGTGCGTCCCTGAGAAGGATCTCGCTGGTCTGACGGGCTTCCGCCAGCACGCTCTCCTTCATCTTCTCAGCGTTAATGAATGCATTGTGCAGGATGTTCTCCTGGCTTCTGTATTCCTCGACCTTTTCGGCGAGGACCATCATCTTGTCTTCTACTTCCTTCTTCTCTGCCCTGAGGCTCTCGATGACGTCATCCTTCTCCTTGAGCATGGCAGCACACTCGTTCTGGAGGGTATCGAGTTCACCGGCGATCTTGTTCAGAAACGCATCGACGTCTTCGGTGGCGTAGCCTTTTTTCACGGACATGAAAGTCGTGGATCTGATCTCTTTAGACGTAAGCATGGTCTTCCTCCAAAATCAATGATTAAAAGTAAACACCGCTGTTCTCGAGTTCATCCAGAATGTCTCCGACAACTCCTACGTTATACGGTGTGATGATGAACGTGCTGTTTGCAACGCGCTTGATCTGTCCGTCGATCGCATAGGCGACTCCGCTGAGGAAATCGAGAAGTCTGCGGGAGACTTCCTTGTTCGTCGATTCCAGATTCAGCACGACAGTCCTGCGGTTGATCAGATGATCAGCCACTATGCTCCCGTCAGCGTATGCTTCCGGCTTGACGAGAACGACCTCAAGCTGGGTAGTGGCATTGATATTAACGATCTTGTTGTCCTTGCTGGCTTTCTCTTCGCTCTGCTTGGATTTCTTTTCACGGACCACGTCGGTATCGTATCCGGCAAGAGCGTCATCTTCTTTTTCCTTCGGGTCGCTGTTGTTGCCTCCGAGACCAAAGAATTCCTTGAACCAATTGATAATTCCCATTCTACAAACTGTCCTCCCAGATGAGTTGATAGCAATTAAGCTTCCAATTAAATAATTATCCTTTTTTATTGTTACAAAGTCAACAAACCGGCCCTCCGGCAGCGGTCATTTTGACCCTGTTTTCACATCATACCGGCAAAAAACTCAAAGCTCATTTGAGTTCCACCACCGTGACCCCGGAATCGCCTTCTCCGTACTGTCCCAGTCTGTGAGATCTAACCTGCGGACAGCGTCTGAGCCAGTCGTTCACCGCCTGCCTGAGCGCGCCGGTCCCCTTCCCGTGGATCACGTACAGGATGCTTATATGTGACAGAAGGGCTCTGTCGACGAATCCCTCCAGCTCTGCTATGGCCTCCTCTACGGTCTTCCCTCTGAGATCAAGTTCCGTCCTGGGTCCATCGGTCTCTTTTGCGATCGTCTTCTGGACGGAATAAGTCTTCTTCGGTTTCGGCATCGGCCTGTCCGGCAGCTGACGCAGATCATCCAGTTTTGCCCTGGTCTTGATCAGGCCGCTCTGGAGCTCCACCATGTTCCTGTCATCGGGTCCGGACAGCACCGTAGCCGGTCCGCCCAGCGCCATGACATACACGGTATCTCCCTTCCGTACTTTTCCGACCTTAGGCAGCTCATCCGGAGCAGACAGGATCTTCTCGTCATAATCCGCCAGTTTCACGCTGTCGTTGTTGGCTATCTGCTTTGCCCTGGCGAGCTTCTCCTTCCTGGTCTTGTCGTCATCAGCCTCGAGTTTCCTGAGCTCGTCCATGAGCTTATATGCTCCCGCTGCTACATCCGCGGACATCTGTTTCGCGCGGTTCCTGGCATACTCCAGTTCCTTCTCGGCTTTTTTTCTGATGCCGTCGGCGTCCGAGCGGGCCTTTTCCAGCTCGGCCTTAGCCTCCGCCTTTATCTCTTCGATCTCCCTCTCCTTATCGTTGAGATCCGCCCTGAGGGCATCTATCTCCGAGATAGCGTCTTCGAACCGTCTGTCCTCTATGGCCATGCCGTAGCGGGCGTCTTCTATGACATCGCTGTCCAGCCCGAGCCTCTCGCAGATCAGCAGCGCGTTGGATCTTCCGGGGACTCCTATGCTCAGATGGTAGGTCGGGCTCAGGGTCTGTACATCGAACTCGCAGGACGCGTTCGTGACACCTTCCGTCTGCATCGCATAGAGCTTTATCTCCGCGTAGTGGGTCGTTGCAAAGACTCTGCATCCCAGTTTCCTGAGCCTTTCCAGTATGGCCTCCGCCAGAGCGGCTCCTTCCTCGGGGTCTGTTCCAGCGCCAAGCTCATCCAGCAATACCAGGGAATTACTGTCCGCGACTTTCAGAATCTCTATGACATTGGTTATATGGGAAGAAAAAGTGGACAGGCTCTGCTCGATGCTCTGTTCGTCGCCTATGTCCGCGAGGATGCGCCCGAACACCGCGACCTCACTCCCCGGAGCCACGGGGATCGGTATGCCGCAGCAGGCCATGACGGTAAGCAGACCGACTGTCTTGAGGCTCACGGTCTTTCCCCCGGTATTCGGTCCGGTGATGACCAGCGTGGTGAATTCCCTGCCCAGCCTGACATCTATGGGCACTACAGTGTTTTTGTCTATCAGAGGGTGTCTTGCCCTGCGCAGATCTATGTATCCCCTGTCGTTGACGTCCGGCATCACCGCATTGATGGACAGCGCATACCGCGCTTTAGCCAGCGCGATATCGATGAGGATGAAGGCTCTGTGGCTCTTTACAAGGCTGGAGGAGATATTCTGCACTCTCGCAGAGAAGGCTGCCAGGATCCTGTCGATCTCAGCCTGCTCCTCAGCCTTGAGCTGCATTATGCGGTTATTGGCTTCCACTACGGCCGACGGCTCCACGAACACAGTACTTCCGGAGGAAGACACGTCATGGACCAGGCCGCTGATCGCATTCCTGTTCTCCAGCTTGACTGGGACAACGAACCTGCCTCCGCGCATCGTTACTATCGCTTCCTGCAGGTATTTTGATGTGGACGACGATCTGATGATCGCGTCGAGCTTGTCTCTTATGGAGCTCTCCTGGCGCATGATCCTGCGCCTTATGTCAGCGAGAGCCGGGCTGGCCTCATCGGCCATCTCCGTGTCGGAAAGGATCGCGTCCCTTATCTGCCTCTCCAGTCCGTTGTCGGAATAGAGGTCAAAGAACAGATAGTCCCCGTAATAGGCCTTTTCCTCCGCAGGCTGATACCAGTCCCTGAGCCTTCTCGCATTCTCAAGCGCTCTTGCGACATGCAGCAGTTCCCCCATGAAGAGGACGCCGCCCTTCTCTGCCCTGAGTGCGATGGCGGGTATGTCATCCTGGGACGATATGCCCGGATTATGTCCCCTCTCCAGAATGTCCATCAGGCTGTCGGTGAGATGAAGCTCCGACGCGACTCTGGCAGGATCGGTATAAGGCTCGCTGTCTCTGATCTTCTCCCTGCTCTCAGTACTCACGGCAAGATCGGCGACTCTCTCGAGCACCTTGTCAAAATCAAGTCTTGTTTTGTATGTCTTTCTGTTTTCCATCTGTCTTCACTGGATCATATTGTAGAATTCCAGGGTCTTTGGCTTTCTCTCAAGGTGTGCCAGCACGTACTCCTCGCTCAGGCGGCTGAACAGTTTTTGGGCATCGCCGCTCAGGCTGAAAGAGAAAGCCTTTCTGGTATCGGAGTGGACCACGTATCTGACCGCCGCGATTACCGCGAATGGATAATTGGCTGCCCTTCCCTCCTTCTGCAGACAGTCTGAGCAGACCCAGACGGCCCCCAGCGGATCAAAGAACACGCCTCCGCTGCTGACATCGTTTCCGCATTTTGCGCAGTTGTCAACATCAGGCATGTATCCGGCAAGGGTCATCAGCGCCAGTTCAAACACCGCCTTGATCTGCCAGGCGGGCTTCAGATCCCCGTCAAGCAGGTAAAGGCTGTTGAGAAGCAGGCTCAGGAACGCGGCACTGTCCTCTTCTGTAGGCGCCAGATATCTCATCAGCTCGCAGAAATACACCGCCAGGGAGTATTTGTCGGCCTGCGCGTATATCCTCAGAAACCGGTTCTGCGACGTGGCGTCGGTGACCGTGTACATGTTCTTTCCGCTCGCGAGCTCGAAATTGGAATAGGACAGCATAGCCGTAGTGCCCGTCAGCCTTCCGCCCGGTTTCAGGGAACCGCGCGCAT
>JAFYZG010000125.1 GCA_017548825.1 Oscillospiraceae bacterium | reverse complement strand
GTCAGAGTAAAGGACAGATATGTACAGGTAAGCTGGCCTTACTATGATCTGGAGAAGAAACTGACATACAAGGCTCAGATGAACGGAAGCGTTGTCATCAAGGTAGACCCTAAATATACCTCTCAGACCTGTCCTATATGCGGACACAGAGAGAAGAATAACAGGGATCACTCAAAACATGTGTTCCGGTGCAGAGAGTGCGGATATACCACTAATGATGACCGAATCGGAGCGATAAACCTTCAGAAGATGGGAACGGAGTATCTGCTGAAGGCTCAGGTGTCGTAGTAAGAAACGATACCATCCTGCGGGAGCATGCTCCTGCAGGAGGGGTGCAGTCAATCACCCCACGATGTACCGCCAGTCTGTCAGAGAGTATCTGACAGGATAAAGTCTAACGGTTAAGACAAAAGTGGGAGGCTTAGTGCCGTGTACCACCGGGCTGGTACAAGCTCGTGACTTTAGTCATGAGTAGTTGACTGTGCGGACCGATGGTGTGTTTTTCACCGTGGAAGCCTTCTGTCGTATAGTAGGTGCCTCCTCTGTCGTCGTGCGTGACCGAGTCTCCGAGGATGTTCTGATGAGAAATATAGGTCCCTCCGCTCCGGTCGGACGTCACCTGTTCGCCGTGCAGATTCGTATATGTATCGTTAGGTCCGATGCCGCTTCCGTTATACTCTGCCATACCGTTCCTCCTGTGCTGCAGATATGCATGCTATGTAATGCGTGTATGTTTGTCTTTAGACTGTATCGTCAGGAACACCGAGTCAAAGTTTTCTTCCACCCGGGACGCGAGCTCCTCCAGTCTGATTTTCCTGATCTCTGCTATCTTTTCATATATTGCCACTACGTCCGCAGGCTCGTGCACATGTCCCTTTACGGGACTCTGGTACGGGGCATCGGTCTCTACCAGAAGCCTGTCCAAAGGCATCTGCGCTATGACCTGCGCGGGCTTCCGGGAGTTCGGGAACAGAACGCTGGCCCCGAACGCTATGCAGTAGCCCTGCTTTATGTACAGCTGCGCCATCTCTCCGGATCCGCTGTAGCTGTGTATGATCCCCTTCACGGGATATTTCTTTATGATCTCCAGGGTGTCCCGGCTGGCCTTGCGGGAATGGATGTCCACCGGCAGTCCCAGCTCCGCGGCCATCTCCATCTGGGCCTCAAAGAACCGGATCTGCGCCTCCTTGGTGTGGGGATGGGAGTAGTAGTCCAGACCGGTCTCACCTATCATGTCGGCGTGACTTTCGATCAGAGCCTGCTTCAGAACGGTGAGCCGCTGAAGATCGTCGTCCTCCAGGTCCTGGGGATGTATGCTGAGCGCCAGCCTGAAGCCGGGATATCTGTCCCTGAGCTTCATGCTGGCGAGCCGGTCATGCTCGCTGCAGCAGATCAGAATGGCCTTCTCCACGCCGTTTTCCAGCATCCTGGAGAGGACCTCTTCCCTGTCGTTGTCGAACTGCCTCGATCCGAGATGGCAGTGGGCGTCAGCGAGTATCATCGTTATCCCCTGTATCTTCCGCGCTCTGCGCTCTTCCTTCCGGGAAGAGCGTCTTTTCCAGCTTCTTCTGTATGAACGCCGCCAGGCACCATCCGATGATGACGCCGGTGACGTTGAGTATGAGGTCGTCCACCTCAGAGAATCCCACGCCGAACATGAACTGCGCTGCTTCTATCGCCAGAGAGAACAGAGATCCCTCCAGCGCGGTCCTCCAAAACGGGCGGTCCAGCAGGACCACCAGGAATATCCCGAAGGGAATGAACACAGCTATGTTCCCGAAGAAATAGAATGCCGCTATATCCGGGTATCCCCTGCCTATGATGAGTGCGTAGTTGTGCATTATGGACCAGTTTATCTCACCGGAAAAGAGCTCGTGCGTCCCGAAGTCGGAACGGAACACCGTGATCTTCAGGATCCAGGCGATGTACACAAGGAAGAGCAGCCAGAGCATGACTCCGGCTGTTCTGTGTTTTCTGAGGAATCCTCTGATCATGGTTCTCCGGTCCGTTGTTATATCTGATCAGTATCCGATCGCGCTCTGCATCAGGCTGACCTGCTCCTGTTCCTCTCCCGCGCCGCCCGCGTAGAACTCGAACAGAATGCTGGCTTCTTCGTCGCCGGGATAGTAGTCGAAGCCGACGTATTTCCACTCATCCTCGTTGAGATACAAAAACTGTCTGCGGCTCGCCGCCTTCTCCGGGTCGGTCCTGTAGTATCCGCTGTCCTCCAGCTCCGCCGTGTAGCTGTCCAGGAAGGCTTCTGCCTCCGCGCTGCCGGCGAAGTATTTTGTGCCGGTAAAGAACAGTCCCGTGAATTCCGAGATCTCATAGCGGTATTTGGCCTGGTCCCTTCCCCCGATGGTGCCTTCGAAGTGGACGCCCGGGATACCGAACCTGTCGAGGAGACCGTTCATCTCCTCAACGCTGAGCAGCTTCTCGCTCTTGAAGTCCAGCCTCACGCTGTCATCCCCGAAGGTGTACCTGAACAGTTTCGATCCATCGAAGTTGCGGAACTCCCGCTTGCCCTCGTCGGAAACGACTGCCTCGGTGAATCCCGACGCTTCGAGCCTGTCACAGTACTCGTCCCAGTATTCCCGGGCCGCCTGCGCGTCGCTGAAGGTCAGAATGAACGGCATGTACATCTGATAGTCAAAGAAATACGCAAGGCTCTCGCTGCGGGACATCGCCTCGTCGGTGGCGCTCCAACCTTCGAAGACATCTGTCTCCGTGAGCTCCGGGAAACCGCATTCAGCGACGGCTGCGCTCATCGCCTCCCGTCCCTCGTAACGGCGGTCCTCGTAATACGGCATACCTATGAGCTCGAATCCTTTATCATAGACCGGGTACAGCTCTGCGTATGCCTTATACTCGTCCCTGAGCAGCTTGCGGTAGACCGTCGCGGTGCTGCCGTCGTCCTGCTTCTCCTGTACCTCTTTGAAGCCGTTCCGCAGCAGAAGGGCCTTATAGTCCTCCACGTCCTGCAGGGTGGCGTTGTGGTCAGTGATGCGGATGCCCCCGAAGGAGTCATACGCCGTATCGTCGAAGATCAGCGCGTATCCGGCGAACTCCGGGAACGGCACGGCTTCTGCGCCGTAGCCGCGCATGAACACCGTGTTGAGCTGCGCCTCGTCACTGCGGGTCCATCCGGTCCTTACCGCCGGATAATCGGGTCTTTTGTACCATTCCTCGATGTGCGGCTCCGGCTTTCCCGTCCCGAAGGTCAGAGTGAGGTCCAGGTCGTCGTAGTGATACATCCCGTCTTCCTCAAGCTCCGCCGTGAAACGCACGGATGTCGGATCCACCGCGTCCAGCGTCATGCGCACTTCCTGCATGAGCTCCAGCGCGGGCTGTCCGTAGCCGCCGAGACACCCCAGCGTGTATTTCACGTTCTCATCGTTGGAGGTGAACACGAGAGGATCCTCGGGGTCGTTGTAGAAGAACTCGAACATGTTGCCGCCGGTGAGATCGTACCAGCTGTTGGGCAGCGCGTTTCCCGCCGCTTCTATGGCGGTGCCGACGGATATGAACTCCGTCTCGTACCTGATGTTGTTCTCGATCACCGTCGCGAAGGTCTCTACGTACAGAGTCATGTAGGCGTAGATCGTCGGGTATCCCTCGTGGGGATAGGTGAAGTACACCTGATCCGGAGATACCGCCGTGGTGAGCAGCACGTTCTCGGTGCCGCAGGTGTAGTTGCTGTCCTGCAGCTTCTTAACGAAGTTGTCCATGGCCAGCTCCGAGATCTCCGCCGGAGTCAGATCCTCCGGCTTATTATCATCCTCCTCCGGCTTTTTGCCGCAGCTCACCGCGAGCAGCACCGAAAGGCACATAAGCGCCGCTAATAGTTTCTTAAGGTTCTTCTTCATGGGTATTTTCTCCGGATATGTGTATCAGCTGTTTGTTTTTTCTACAGTTATGTTGACGTTTCCGCTGCCGGTGGTGACGGTGCAGGTGCCGTTGTTTCCGTCCTCAGGGTATTTCGCGGAACCGCTGCCGGTCTTTACCTTGAAGACCTTTCCTGTGAGCAGGCTGCCCTTGACGGAACCGGAGCCGGCCTTGATGTTTATATCCTTCGCGTCGCATCTGTCCAGCCTGACAGAGCCGCTGGAAGTCTCGATACGGAGATCTTTGTCCGCGACCACGTCGGTGAGTCTGACGCTGCCGCTGCTGGCCTCGAACTCCATGTCTCCGCCGCGCAGGTTCTCGGCGTTCACCGATCCGCTGGAGGACTTCGCCCGGATCTTCTGGCAGGAGGCGTTCTCCAGGTACTGGCTTCCGCTTGATGTGGTGCTCAGCAGCTGGCCTCTGACGTCAGCGCTGCATCTGATGGCGCCGCTGGACGCCTCCAGCACCGCGTCTGCGACGGTGAATCCCTCCGACACGTCTATGCTGCCGCTGCTGGTCTCTATATCGAATCTGTCATAATCCCCCGGGGGAAGGCTGACGATGATCTCCAGGCGGATGTTTATCGCGACGCTGCGGGAGTTTCCGCTGCGCCTCTTGATCTTCAAAAGACCGTTGGACAGTGTGACGTCGTGCAGCATGGTGTCCGCCTCGTAGCAGACCACGCTGATCTTCCCGTCTTTTGACGGGATGACGCGGACCTCGGAGGAGCTCGTGTCTATATCAAGTTCCGTGACAGGCCCGTCGAAGTCATATGTGTTGGTGACGGCATTCGCCCTGCGGACGAAAAGTCCGTCGCAGGAGGTGAATAGGACCGCCGCAGCCGCTATCAGAAGCGCGGCTTTGATAAAAGGATGCATGTTGTTATATTCCCCTTTATTGTTATTGCCCTGTGAGCAGAAGATCTCACTTCTCCAGAGCCTTGTCTTCCAGTTTCGCGAGATACGGGCAGTACAGCGCCGCCAGCACTATGGAGGCGATGATGTAGGCCCAGTCCGCTATACGTGAATATCTTGCGAAGACCGAGAACATGTCTATGAGGGAGTGCGCGATGATGACAGGTCTCATGCTGCCGCTCTTGAGGTATGCCATCGTGAACACGAATCCAACAGACGCCGCGAAGACTATCTGGATCAGTGTGGCGATCAGATCCTGATGCCCGTTGAGCAGGTTGATGATATGTCCCGCCGCGAAGGTCAGCGCCGCCACTACAGTCGCTTTCTTAACTCCCATGGACGGGATCATCGCTTTGTACAGGAACCCGCGGAAGAGCATCTCCTCCACGAAGCCCACCAGCGCCATGGTGATCAGCGCGAACAGTTTTCCCAGGAGACCGCCGCGGAAGCTGACGCCGCCCCAGAGATTTCCGCTGGTGATTATCCACATCGGGATGAACCACAGGTACTTCTCCCAGTCCGACGGCCATCTGTCCAGACCGTACTTGCCTTCCAGGCTGTTGATCTTGACGAACAGCCAGATGAATACAGCAAGCGCCGCGATCGCCGCCGCGCAGATGATGCTGGAGTCCCCGAAGTTTCCCCTGAGGCTTCCGAACACCACGCAGTAGATGATTATGAGGATGATCGCGAACGCAAGCTCGTTCTTCTTATAAAAGTCGGAAATCGCTTTCATTGGTTTATTCAATACGGCGAGAATACCCGTGCTTTCAAACATGGGATGAATCGCCTCCTCCTGTGCATGTATAGCGCCTG
>JAFYZG010000124.1 GCA_017548825.1 Oscillospiraceae bacterium | reverse complement strand
GTTGATTATTCCCAGTTTAGCCTGCCTCAGTTCCTCTTCGGTCGGCCCAGAAGCAGCCAGCGCGGCGAACTCTTCCATTATGGAGTCCCTGTTCGCCTCGTATTTGTCCGGAGACGTGGAGCTCTCTATTATTATCCCGCTTCCTCCGGATGTCATCCTGTTCGAGACACAGGTGTAGCATAGCCCCTTCTTCTCCCTGACGTTCATGAAGAGCCTGGAGGTAGCCATCCCTCCGAGTATGGAATTGGCGACCTTAAGGACTGCCAGTTCCCTGCTGTCCGACCTTCTTCCGCAATGGTAGATCATGGAGAAGATATCCTGTTCAGTTCCTGCTGCCTCCGTTCTGGAGAACGGACTGTCGGGAAGCGCTACAGCGCTGTTGTCGAAGGTCACGGGACGGACTCCGATCCCGCTGCCGAGTATCGTCCTGCATACAAGTTCTTTCACTTCCTCGAGATCGTTCCCGCAGTAGAATGCGTTTATATTGCAGTTTTCCAGACACTTCCGGTAGAGATCATAGAGATCCCTGCCATTGATCGGATCGATGTCTTCTATATACCCGAGATCTGGAAGTCCTCTGACATTGTCGCGGAAGAACTCGCGCAGAAGCATCCTTGTGCAGTATGCTTCCTTGTTGTTTATCAGGAACGCGATCTCCTCTCTAAGTTTCTCCTTCTCAACGGACACGGTCTCCTCCGGGAAACAGCCGTCCACGAGATATGGCCTGGTGATAACATCGCACAGGAGCTCTGCCGTCCTTATGCCGTTGTCTTTCTCAGTCAGATACAGTCCGGAAACGTTGTCCACGTCAAAGTGAATTATCATCCTGTTGCCGGCTCTCGATGCGGAAACATACAACGAAGCGCCGTACAGAGTATCAAGATAACGTGACAGGCTTACTATGTCCCTGTATCTGTCAGTAGCGGAACTGAGCACATAAGCGAGCAGGGATATGCCTGTCATGGTCTCTTTCTCCAGAGGACAGTGCAGTTCGACCACAAGTCGTTCTCTGTTGTAAGAGTGGTCGGCCCATGAAAATGTGAAGTTGTTTCTTATCTGTTCGGTGTGCAGCATATTATCTCCGATGAAGAAATGATCTCTTTGTATGTTTTGTACAAATTCACATAGAACTATATATATTAATCATGAATTTTTCGTTAATTGGCTTAATAAGAGTTTACAAAACAGGGGCAATGTATTACAATGCAATTACAATAACTTTTGATTTTTTCTTTTTCATTTTTTTCCTTCATCCTATTTCCATATGATCCTGACTGCAGGATCGAAAAAGAAAACAGTCCGGTCCTGAAAGCCAGTCGGGACCGGCTTTTCTTTTGCATGAAGGCGCAGGAGAAGCCCCGGGAGGTCTTTATCTTGAGTCCACCCGGGGCATTTTTATACTTATGGGTCAGTCCTCGGATACTGAAGTGCGGGCCGGAAGAGCTCTCTTCCTTGTCACGATCTCGATACGATCGTTCTTTGCTGTGATCCGGATCGATGCCGGCATGCTCTCCGCGTTCTCCACGAGTATCTCTGCGATGCGGTCCTCGCACTCTCTTCTGATGACGTTCCTCAGGTCTCTGGCGCCGTACCTTCCTCCGTCCGCATGCTTCGCAAGCAGATCGAGGGCGGATTCGGTGTATGTCAGTCTGATCCCCTTGTCCGCGAGAGGCTGCTGCATCTCGTCTATCATCAGCGCGGCGATCTTTCTCATGGACTCGTCGGAAAGAGGCTTGAACACCACTATCTCATCCACTCTTGAGAGGAACTCCGGTCTGAGGAAATCTCTGAGCGCGTTCAGAGATCTGTCGCTGGTGGATTCCTCCAGCGTGGCTCCGAAACCGGCGAAAGTCGATCTGATATTGGAACCGGCGTTGCTGGTCATTATGATGACCGTATGCTCGAAATTGACGATCCTGCCCTGCGCGTCGGTGACGCGTCCTTCATCAAGGATCTGCAGGAGGATGTTCATAACATCAGGATGAGCTTTCTCGATCTCGTCGAACAGCACAACGCTGTAGGGACGGCGGCGCACCTTCTCTGTCAGCTGACCGGCCTCGTCGTACCCGACATATCCGGGAGGCGAACCTATGAGCCTGCTGACGGTATGGCGCTCCATATACTCCGTCATGTCTATCCTGATAAGGGGATCGACGCTGTCGAACAGTTCGGAAGCGAGCACCTTGGCGAGCTCCGTCTTTCCCACTCCGGTGGGTCCCACGAAGATGAATGACGCCGGGCGGATCCTGTCGGACAATCCGACGCGGGTCCTCTTTATGGCGCGCACTATCTTATCTACAGCCTCGTCCTGACCGATTATATGACTGCGTATCGCGTCGCCGAGACCTTCTATCCTCTTGTACTCGTCTTTTTCAACGGAACTGGCGGGAATTTCGGTCCAGAGCTCGATGACCTTGGCCACGTCTTCGCTAGTGACTTCCAGGCTGTTCACGACGGGAAGCAGTTCCTGTATGCGGTCGTTGACCTTAATGCTCTCACTTCTGAGGTTGGCGATCTTCTCGTAATTGGGCTGATTCCTTCCCTCTTCCTCAGCTTCCAGATCTGCCAGTCTGTCCGCTCTGGCGGTCAGCTTCTGATACTCGGCCAGTTCGGTGCACGCGAGCGCGGCGCATGCTGCTGATTCATCAAGCAGGTCGATGGCCTTGTCAGGCAGGAATCTATCGGAGATATATCTCTCAGACAGCCTGACTATGCTCTCGCAGATCTCGTCGCTGATGCGCAGACCGTGGAAGTTTTCATAGTATCCCTTTATGCCCTTGATGATCTTTATCGAGTCTTCCAGCGACGGCTCTTCCACTGTGACGGGCTGGAAACGCCTTTCCAGGGCCTGATCTTTCTCTATGTATTTGCGGTATTCGGAGAACGTCGTTGCTCCTATCACCTGTATCTCGCCTCTGGACAGTGCCGGCTTGAGGATGTTGGCAGCGCTCATGGCGCCGTCCGCGTCTCCCGCTCCGGTGAGGTTGTGGACCTCGTCTATGAACAGTATGACGTTGCCGTCCTCGGTGACCTCATTGAGAAGTCCTTTCACACGGCTCTCAAACTGCCCGCGGAACTGAGTTCCGGCCACAAGCGCGGTCAGATCCAGCAGATATATCTGTTTGTTCTGAAGTTTTGCGGGTACGTCGCCTGCCACGATGTGCTGGGCGATGCCCTCCGCTATGGCTGTCTTTCCGACGCCTGCCTCGCCTATGAGACACGGATTGTTCTTCTGACGCCTGGACAGGATCTGGATGGTCCTGTAGACCTCCTTCTCCCTTCCGATTATGTTGTCAAGCTTTCCGTCCCTGGCCTTCTGGGTCAGGTTGTCGCAGTACGTGTCGAGATACTTGTGTCTCTTGTCGCGGTCACGCTGCTGGC
>JAFYZG010000123.1 GCA_017548825.1 Oscillospiraceae bacterium | reverse complement strand
GGCGAATGCGAATGGGGGAGATACAGGTTCTCTCTCATCGATACCGGAGGCCTTGAGATCGGAAACAACGAGGGGTATATGCCTCACATAAGACAGCAGGTGGAGCTCGCGGTGGAGACCTCCGCCGTCATCGTCATGCTTACCGATATAAGAGCAGGAGTCACCGCTGCAGACCAGGAGCTTGCGACAATGCTCAGACAGAGCGGCAGGCCTGTGATCCTCGCTGTCAACAAGATAGACTCCGTTGGAGAACTTCCGGCTGATTTCTATGATTTCTACAGTCTCGGACTAGGAGACCCGTATCCCATAAGCTCGGTACACGGACACGGCACCGGAGACATACTCGACGCGATATGCAGTTATCTCGATGATCCGGAAGATGAGGAGGAAGAGGAGGACAGCATCAAGGTAGCCATCATTGGCAGACCGAATGCGGGCAAATCGTCTCTTGTCAACAAGATCACGGGCAAGGACAGGGTAATTGTGTCGGATGTCGCGGGAACTACCAGGGATTCGATAGACGTGGAATTCGAGAACGAACAGGGCAAGTTCGTGTTCATTGACACTGCCGGAATGAGAAAAAAAGGCAGGATCACGGACAACGTCGAGCGGTACAGCGTGATGAGGGCCCTCGCAGCCGTAGACCGCGCAAATGTGTGCGTCATCATGATAGATGCGACGGAAGGGTTCTCGGAGCAGGACAGCAAGATAGCAGGCTATGCCCATGAGCAAGGCAAGGGCTGCATCATTGCGATAAACAAGTGGGATCTTGTCGTAAAAGACGACAAGACGATGGACGAACAGCGAAGGAAATACGAGAACGATTTCAGTTTCATGGCCTATGCTCCGATCATCTTCATATCGGCTAAGACCGGGCAGAGGATAGACAGACTGCTGGAACTCATCAAGTTCGTCGACGAGCAGAATGCCATGAGGATAACCACCGGCGCGCTGAACGAACTGCTGGCCAGAGCGACAGCACGAGTGGAGCCGCCTTCCGATAAGGGAAAGAGGCTGAAGATCTACTACATGACGCAGCCCACTACCAGGCCGCCGGCATTTGCAGTGTTCTGCAATGATCCGGAACTGTTCCACTTCAGTTACCAGAGGTATCTGGAGAATCAGATAAGAGAGGCTTACGGACTGGAGGGAACTCCCGTCAGGCTTATGATCAGGGGCAGAGGCTGACGCAGTGACTCCGGGGAAATCGGTAAAGGAAACCGAAACCGCAGACAGCGGCTGAGAAATGATCGATATAAAACGGGCGGGGAAGACCCCGCCCGTTAGCTTTTTCCGGAAGTTTCATGGAAAAGTTCCCCATTGTCCCGGTTTAGGGACAATGTATCTGCTAGACTGTATCCGGTGGAAAACAACAACGGAGGGAATGATCACATGACACTGACTGAATATCTTGCGGTTTTCGCAGCCGCTTTTGCTGCGGTATCTGCTGTGCTCTGCTGTATCCTTGTCGTCAGGATCAGATCGGCGGAAGATGATCTGGGGAGGATAGACGACATAAGACGGGACATATCCTCGGAATTCAGGTCGTCCAGAAGCGAGAATATGCAGCAGAACCAGGCAATGAGCTCATCGCTGAATCAGAGCATCAGCAGCAGCTTCGCGAGAGAAGATGCCAGACTTGCCGGTATGCAGGATCTTATCGATGACCGCCTGAGCGCCATGGACAAGAGGATATCGGATTCATCTCTGCACAGTGAAGTCAAACTGGAGAGCATGAGAGATTCTATGGAAAAGAAGCTCCAGGCAATCAGGGACGACAGCAGCAGGCAGTTGGATGAGATAAGGAACACCGTGGATGAAAAGCTTCAGAAGACGCTGGAGGACAAGATCGGCCAGAGCTTCCGTCTGGTAAGTGAGAGACTTGAGCAGGTATACAGGAGCCTCGGTGAAGTCCAGTCTCTCTCGCAGGGAGTCGGTGACCTTAAGAAGGTTCTTTCGAACGTCAAGACCAGGGGCATATTCGGAGAGCTGCAGCTCGGCGCCATCCTGGCAGAGATCCTCTCACCGGAACAGTACGACACGAACGTGGTGACGAAGCCCGGATCCGGCGATCCAGTGGAATATGCTGTGAGATTCCCGGGAGAAGGAGGAGATACGGTCTATCTGCCGATAGACTCCAAGTTCCCCATGGATGCGTATCAGGCGCTGATGGATGCCTATGATTCCGGCGACAAGACTGCCGTGGATGCCGCAGGAAGTTATCTGGAGACCAGGATCAGGCAGGAAGGAAAGAAGATCAGAGACAAATATATCTCGCCACCGAACACCACGGATTTCGCAGTGATGTTCTTCCCGGTGGAAGGACTGTACGCTGAGGCTGTCCGCAGGGGACTGGTAGACACCCTGCAGCAGAACTACCGGGTCAGCATAGCGGGCCCGACCACCATGGCCGCGCTGCTCAATTCTCTGCAGATGGGATTCAGGACGCTGGCGATCCAGAAGAGATCCAGCGAGGTCTGGAAAGTCCTGGGAGAAGTAAGGAACGAGTTCGATACATTCGGGGCTGTTCTGGAGAGCGCTCAGGGAAGGATAATGAAGGTCAATGAGGACCTGGATAAACTGATAGGGGTAAGGACAAGACAGATACAGAGAAGGCTGAAGGACGTCTCTCAGCTCCCTTCTGTCGGCGCTCAGAAACAGATAAGAGGTTCCTCAGAGCAGGAATGAAAAAAAGCCGTCGCGGCCATTTGGCCGCGGCGGCTGGTCTGATGAAATAGATCAGTTTTTGGCAGTCTCTTCCAGGATGAGATCCGCTATAGCAGTCTTGTGAACGATATAGCTTCCGTGTCCCTCGCCCTTGAGGATCCGGAGCTTAGATCCGGGGATGGCTGCGGCGATCGCTTCAGTCTCTTTCTGCCGCACAAGGTCCTTTTCTCCGGCGATCACCGTGGTCGGGACCTTTATGGACGAGAGCTCTTCCGCGGTGATGTGCGGCTCGTTCAGCATCATTTTGAGTTTGCTGTCTTTGGAGAAGAAATACAGGAACTTGACGAGGAACTTGAGGCTGCCCTTCACGCCGTCCGGGGTCATGTTGGCGCCGCTTACGATCAGTCTGCTGATCCTGTCGGTCTTCTGGGCGAGAAGGAGCCCGAGTATGCCGCCGTCACTGAATCCGTAGAAGGTCACGTTCTGCAGATCAAGGTCGTTAAGGAAGACCAGCAGGTCGTCGGCCATGTCGCTGTAATGAAGGTCGCTGACCTTCGTGCTCTGGCCGTGGTCTCTGGAGTCCACGAGGTATACCGTGAATCTGTCCTTAAGTACCTCTGCCGCTTCGTCGAATATAGTGTGATCCTCACTGTTTCCGTGAACCATCAGAAGCGGATCACCGGTGCCTTTTACTTCATAGAACAGGTCTATGCCATTGACATGCTGAATCATCTCTTGTTCCTCCATGCAGAGTATTTTCCCTCTATAAAAGAATAAATCAGAGCCGGCAGTTAATCAATAAACATGGTGCAGAAAGAAGTCCAAATACCGATTGACAATAAAAAAGCGGTTTGTTAGAATACTATTTGCAACTGCGAGTGTGCTGGAATAGGCAGACAGGCACGTTTGAGGGGCGTGTGTCCATGACGTACGAGTTCAAGTCTCGTCACTCGCACCAGATCTTATACCGCACTTCGGTGCGGTTTTTCTTTTATGTTTTTCCGGGGCTGCAGATATGGAAAACTATTTTGACTGTTTTGAAGAGCAGAAGACTCTGACAGAAGAACTGGTCGGCATCAGAAGCGTTGTTGGAAGCGACGGATGCGAACAGGCTGTCGCGGGGCATATCAGGGATTTGATGGGGAACTGGGATTACTTCAAGGATAATCCCGGGGATCT
>JAFYZG010000122.1 GCA_017548825.1 Oscillospiraceae bacterium | reverse complement strand
GGAGATGACCATCATGGCGGACGGCCGCAGGATGTGGAGGATCTTCGACAACCTGATGAACAACATCTGCAAATACGCCATGCCGGGGACGAGAGTCTATCTCTCCCTGGAGGAGGAGAACGGCAGCGCCGTGTTTACCTTCAAGAACACATCCAGAGATGAGCTCAACATCTCTGAGGAGGAGCTCATGGAGCGCTTCACGAGAGGAGATTCCTCCCGCAACACGGAGGGGAACGGCCTTGGGCTCTCCATCGCCAGAAGCATGGCGGAACTGCAGGGAGGCACGCTGAACCTCTCCATAGACGGAGACCTTTTCAAAGCCATCCTGGCATTCCCGGTGATCGGCTGAAAACACGAATAATACCGGAACGGACGTCTTCCATTCGGAAGGCGTCCGTTTTCTTAAGCAGAAGTTAATCTCTCTCCTCCTCGTTTCTTAAACCGGTGCAGGGGCATACTTTCCTTAACGGGGAAATGCCATATCTAAGGAGGAAATATAAATGGAAACACTGAAGGCGGCGAGCAGGATCATATCTGTGCTGTTCGTTATCTGCTACGCGAATCAGCTTGTATATATCTTCGTTTCCCTTCTGTCGGGCAGGAAAGAGCGGAAGGCCGAGAAGGCGATCAGCCTCAGAAGAAACAGGTATGCTGTGCTCATATGCGCCAGGAACGAGGAAGAAGTTATAGGAGATCTGGTTAGGAGCGTCAGGAGACAGACGTATCCCGGTCAGCTGGTAGACACTTACGTGATGGCGGACAACTGCACCGACGGGACTGCACGTGCCGCAGCGAACGCAGGTGCATATGTGTTCGAGCGTAACGACAGGTCAAGAGTCGGGAAAGGGTACGCGCTGGACGCGCTGCTCAGGAGCATACGGGAGACGGAACCGGAAGGCTACGACGGATACTTCGTTTTCGACGCTGACAACATACTGGCGCCGGATTATATAGAGCAGATGGACAGGACATTTTCACAGGGATATGACATAGTCACCGGCTACCGCAACAGCAAGAACTACGGATCCAACTGGATCAGTGCGGGATACGCGCTCTGGTTCATAAGGGAGAGCATGTACCTGAGCTATCCCAGGCATCTGGTGGGAAGCAGCTGCACGGTGTCCGGCACCGGATTCATGTTCTCAAGAGAAGTCGCGGAGGAGATGGACGGCTGGCCGTATCACACCCTTACAGAGGATCTGGAGTTTTCCTGCGATCAGATAACCAGGGGCAGAAAGATCGCGTTCTGCAGGGATGCGGAGTTCTTCGACGAACAGCCTGTGGAACTGAAACAGTCCTGGGACCAGAGAATGAGGTGGTGCAGGGGTTATCTGCAGGTGTTCGGAAAATACGGGATGGATCTTATGCGCGGAGCTGCCGACGGTTCCTATGCCTGTCTCGACTGTATCCTCGGTGTACTGCCGGCATTCGCGCTGTCGGTGCTGTCATTCTGCATCGATCTTGCTCTCATCATCTGCGCTGCCGCGATGGGAGAAGGGCTGGCAGGAGTATTGCTGCCGATGGTATCGGCGCTGATCTGTTCATACACTCTGATGCTCATCCTGGGAGCGGTCACGCTTGTGACGGAGTGGAAGAACATAAAAGCCGATACGCAAAGAAAGATAGTGTATCTGTTCTCTTTCCCGGTGTTCATGATGACGTATGCGCCGATCGCGATAGCGTCTCTGTTCGTAAAGGCTGAATGGAAGCCCATCAGACATACGTTCTCCGCCGAGAGGCTTGGGCAGGTCGGTGTCGCCGACAGAGGGGCTGTCTGAACCAAAAACCGGATATGAAGAGAGGTCCCGGAGCGATCGCCCCGGGACCTCTTGCACACGTATATTTGTCTTTTATGACACGCTGTCTGATCTTCCTGCGATGAGAGCTCTTTCGATCAGCGATCTGAGATCGTCAAGAGTCTCCAGTTTCACGCAGTCCGCCCGCAGTGATGCCGCACCGTTTACTCCTTTGAAATAGTAGACAGCCTGTTTTCTCATCTCTCTCATGGCAAGACTCTCGCCTTTGTCTTCTATGGCGGCTGTCGCCTGACGCATCAGGATATCCATCTTTGATTCCAGATCAGGTTCGCCCGGCAGGGGAATACCGTTCACTGCAGCTTTTATCCTCCCAAAGAGGAACGGATCTCCGAGGCAGCCTCTTCCGACCATGACCCCGTCACAGGAGGTCTCTTCCATCATCCGGACTGCGTCCTCCGCAGAAGTAATGTCGCCGTTCCCCAGCACCGGGATCGTCACGGCTTCCTTAACTCTTCTGATGATATCCAGATCTACGGGAGGTGAGTACATGCGGTCTCTTGTCCTGCCGTGAATGCAGATGCAGGAAGCGCCGTTCTTTTCCAGGACCACGGAGAAACTGTCCGCGTTGGTCTCGTGGTAACCGGCTCTTATCTTGCAGCTCACAGGGACAGAGACTGCGGAAACCGCGGCGGCGACTATCTCACCGGACAGCACCGGGTCGGTCATCAGTTTGCTCCCCGCGCCGGAACCGGTGATCTTCGGGGCGGGGCAGCCCATGTTTATGTCTATGAAATCCGGAGAGAAGTTCTCCTCCGCAAATCTCGCACCGAAGGCAATGTCCTCCGGATCCGCTCCGAACAGCTGGATCCCGAACGGGCGCTCCGCTTCCGTGAACTTCATCAGTAGCGGCGACTTTCTGTCTCCGAGACGGAGAGCTTTGGCGCTTATCATCTCGCTTATGCAGGCATCGGCTCCGAGGCTCATGCATACTGCGCGGAAACT
>JAFYZG010000121.1 GCA_017548825.1 Oscillospiraceae bacterium | reverse complement strand
TGAAACAATCAACGTTTATTAATGGAGAAAAATGAAAATGAAGAAATTTGTATCTATCATGCTTGTTCTCCTTCTTGTTCTTTCCCTCACTTCCTGCGGAAAGAAGAAGGATAACTTTGATCCTTCTGAGAAGTCAGATGGCGTCATGACATACGCACAGTATGCCGCAGCTGCAGTCGATACGGAAGTCACTGTTGAGTGCTTCGTTATGGATCATCAGTCCTGGTGGGACAATAAGATCACTGTCTACTGCGCGGATCCAGACGGCGCTTACTTCCTCTATGAGCTCCCCTGCTCCGAGGCAGATTCCAAGAAGCTCGTCCCCGGCACAATGATCAGAGTCAAGGGCGTCAAGAGCGAGTGGTCCGGCGAAGTTGAGATCGTCGATTCCTCGTTTGAGATCCTCGACAAAGGCACCTGGACACCGACAGCTTTCGATGCCACTTCACTCTTCGGTAAGGACGATGAGCTTGCAAAGCACATGAACCAGCTTGTCACCTTCAAGAACGTCACAGTGGAAGCCAACAGCGACGGTGCAGCTTTCACCTACAAGTGGGACGGCTCCGGCGAACAGGGCGATGACGTATACTTCTATGTCTCCCTCAACGGAACATCCTATCAGTTCCTGATCGAGAGTTACCTGCGCGACTCCGGCACAACGGTCTATAAGGCCGCGGAAGCCCTCAAGGCAGGCGACAAGGTCACTGTGGAAGGTTACCTCTACTGGTACAACGGACCCCAGATGCACGTGATCAACATCACCAAATAATCAGTAATCACCTTAATATACGGATGGCCGGTCATAGACCGGCCATCCGTTTGTTATATCTGACTACTTGTTCTCTTCCACGAACCTGAGGATCTGAACCGCGTTGGCGGCTGCGCCTTTTCTGATCTGGTCTCCGCAGCACCAGAGAGTGAGGCTTCTGTCATCCACCAGATCCTCCCTGACTCTGCCGACAAACACATCGTCTTTTCCGCTGGTGTCGATCGGCGTGGGATAATCTCTTCCGTTCAGGTCGAATGTGACGCTGACCCCGGGGAACGAATCTATCGCTGCCTCCGCCTCCGCGACGAACAGTTTTCTCTTCGTCCTGACTGTAACGGAAATGGAATGCGATCTCATCACCGGAACTCTGACGCAGGTGCACGTGGCTCTGAGTTCCGGCAGGTGCAGGATCTTTCGTCCCTCGTTCTGCATCTTCATCTCCTCATCGGTGTAGCCGTTGTCCGTCATACTGCCGATGAACGGAATGACATTCATGACGATCTGTTCCGGAAACTTCTTGATCTCGTAATCGCCACCGTTCACATAAGCATTGACCTGCTGCTCCAGTTCGTCAAGGCCTCCCTGTCCCGCTCCGGACACCGCCTGATATGTGGATGCCACGATGGACTCTATGGGAGAAAGCCTGTTGATCCCTGCGACAGCCATACAGGTGATGATGGTGGAGCAGTTCGGATTCGAGATGATCCCCCTGTTGTTAAGCGCGTCTCTCCCGTTGATCTCGGGCACTACAAGCGGCACATCCGGATCCATGCGGAATGCCGAACTGTTGTCGATGAATACCGCGCCGCTCTCTGTGATATACGGGGCATATTCCCTGGCCTGTGCCTTGCCGACCGCTCCCAGAACGTAATCCAGTCCTTCAAAGGAGGAAGGCGCAGCTGCATGGACTTCAACTTCTCTGCCGCAGAACGGTATCATCGTGCCTTCGCTTCTGGGGCTTGCCAGTAGTCTCAGTTCGTCCACGTCAAGACCGTACTCCTCTATCACCTTTATCATCTCGCGCCCGACCGCTCCGGTGGCGCCGAGTACTCCTATCCTGATTCCCATAGTATCTTCCCCTTATCCTGCGAATCCTTCGTAAAGGACCTTGATAGCTGTCTCATAATCGCTGTTGTCAACACCGACGGTTATGGCGAGCTCGTCAGAGCCCTGCGCGATCGTTTTGATGTTGACTCCGGCCTGTCCCAGTGCCCCGAAAAGCCTTCCCGCGATACCGGGTCTTGAGTTCATCTTCCGGCCTACGGCTGCGATGAGCGATACGCCGTCCTGGACAGTGACATCGTCCGGTCCGCAGCTGGAACGAATATCCTTGATGATGTCGTACAGTCTCTCACCAAGTGAATCGTTGGAACAGACAACTGCGAACGAGTCCAGTCCCAGGGTTATATGCTCCGTAGGCACATGGTATCTGTCCAGCACTTCAAGGACAGTCTTGAGGTCCAGATCCACATTGAGATTTCTCTTGAACACGGTCAGTATCGAGAAATCCTTCCTGCCGGCTATCCCCGTGATGAACCTGTCTGTATCCTCTTCCGCCGGCACGCTGTCGGTGATCATCGTTCCAGGGTGATCCGGGTCGTTGGTGTTCCTTATGTTGAGCGGTATCCCCTTTTCCTTTACCGGGAATATGGACTCCTCGTGCAGCACCGACGCTCCCATGAACGCAAGCTCCCTCAGCTCCGCGTAGGTTATCTCCGGTATGGGTCTGGGATCCTTCACGATCTTGGGATCCGCCATCAGGATACCGGATACATCTGTCCAGTTCTCATATACCGATGCGGAAACGGCAGCAGCCGCTATCGCCCCGGAGATGTCTCCTCCGCCCCTGCTCATGACCTTGATCTTACCGGAAGGAAGCGACCCGTAGAACCCGGGGATCACTATCTTCCCGTATTCCTTATGTGCGGCATCTATGGCTGCGTATGTCTTCTCGAGGTCTATTTGCCCGTCGAACTGGAAGAACACGCAGTCCGC
>JAFYZG010000120.1 GCA_017548825.1 Oscillospiraceae bacterium | reverse complement strand
CCTGATATATCTTTTTTCTAATACTATCATCTAGGAACGTCTGCAACAAACCGCATAATTATATACGGCGTTCCGATAAAGCAGGAGGATCACTTCGGTGTGATCCTCCTTTAACTATACTTCTCTATTTGAAAAGCAGAGGCAGGAACGCTCTCAGGCTCTTGCGGCAGACATCCAGATCATGATATCCGCCGAAGATGTCATGGCGTCCGCAGGTGAGTCCTTCCGCGACCATCTTTTCCATCGCTTCATGGCTCTGCATGCATCCCGCTTCATGATCCCCGTTGCTGGCATAGAAGACCTTGAGTTTCTCTCCAAGAGCCTTGGGATCTTTGAGGGCTTCAGCCTGGACTCCGATTGGAGCAGTACCGATCCCTCCGATGATCACGCCGAGGTACGCGAACATGTCCAGATGATTCAGAACTATGCTCTGCGACTGCGCTGAGCCCATGGACAGGCCTGCCATCGCGCGTGATCCGCGGTCGGTCTTCACGCGGTACTTCTCCTCGATCATGGGGATGACGTCATTCAGAAGCTCCTGCTCGAATCCGGGGCTTCTCAGGGCAGGCGTCTCATCCTCATTCAGAGAGAATCCGTAGCTCATGACCACCAGCATCTCCTCGGTCTCGCCCGCAGCGATCTGGTTATCGAGGATGTAGTTCATCTTTCCCATGTCGATCCAGCCGACTTCATCCTCTCCGGCGCCATGCTGCAGATAGAGCACCGGATACTGTTTATCTCTGTTCTCATCATATCCGGCCGGGCCGTATACCCAGCACACCCTCCAGCGTCCGGTGTGGGAGGACTGATAGTACTCCATGCGCAGATCGCCGTGGGGAACATCCTGCAGCAGATACCAGCCGCAGTTCTCGTCCACGCACTCGAATGCGTTTGCAGGTTCGCCTGCGCAGTATACCAGAGGCATCTGGTCGTGCAGCACCAGCGCGCCGTCCACCAGATATCTGTGCACATGGATCCCCGGGGTCACCTCGACTTCGACGGTCCAGTAGCCGTCCTCACCTTTGGTCATCGGGTGCTCGCCGGTGAAAGCTCTGTCTTCGCTGCCCACCACGCTCACGCTTTTTGCGTCGGGATTGTAGTAGGTCAGGCGGACACGCCCGTTGCCCAGGTTCTTGCAGGGCTCCATCATCCTGAAGGTCTCTTTAAGCCTGAACGCGAAGGGGCCTCCGTCCGGTTCCGGATCCACCATCTGGAAAGATGGAGCGAAAAATGTCAGTGTCGAATTGATCGTCTGATTCTTCAGTATATCCTGTTTCATCTCATCCTCCTCCTTATCTGAACAGTCTCTTGGCGAAATCCCTCGCGCAGAAGCGCCAGGTATCCCACTCATGGAAGCCTCTGTAGGCCTGACCGTCCACATGGTATCCGTTGGCTTTATATTCCTCCCAGTAATACGGCATCACGTCTCCCGGGAAGTTCCTGCGGGTACCGAAACCTTCTCTGAGGCCGCCGCCGTGCCACATGAGCCTGAAGCGGCTGTTGAACAGTTCCTTGTCCTTGAACACGTCGGAGAAATCGAAGGACCTGCCGAAGTAACTGGCGTTATGACTTATCGGCATGATGTGTCCGCTGAAGCATCCGAGCCACGCAAACAGCTCGGGATATTTAAATGCCGCGAGATATGAGTGGACCACTCCGAAGGACAGTCCGGCTACTGCGCGGTGATCTCTGTCGGTCAGAGTGCGGAACTTGCTGTCAATGAAGGGAACGCAGTCCTGTGCCAGTACGTCACAGTATTCGATGTTCCTGAATACTCCGTCTTCTTCCGTAGGCGCGAAAGTTTCGAAGGAGTTCATGACCACGATCATTTCCTCGCACTCGCCTGCCGCGAGCAGGTTGTCCAGGATCAGGTTTACTTTGCCCTGCCAGATCCAGCCGACCTCGTTCTCGCCGCCGCCGTGATGCAGATACCATACGGGATATCTTTTGTCCGGCTCCTTATCGTAGTTGGGCGGAAGATATACCCAGCAGTTCCTGGTCATGTTGCAGAGCTCGGAGCGGTACAGTTCCATGCGGACGCTCCCGTGGGGGACGTCCTTGAGAAGATAGAAGGTGTTCTCGGGATCCGGCGTGTCGCAGTAGTTCGCAAAGTGGCTCGCGCCGTAGCCGATGGGTTCTCTGGGATTCAGCGTCTTAACGCCGTCCACATATACGTCGTGATAGTGGAAACCCGGTTCGATCTCGTCTGCGGGCACTGTTACCTCCCACCAGCCGTCCTCGCCTTTCGTCATGAAGTGAGGATTATCCTTCGGGAAAGTGCCGCCCCATCCGCGGATCTCCACGCTGTTTGCATTCGGATCGTAATAATGGAAAACCATGCTTCCGTCCTCAAGGGTCTCGAATCCCCTGGGGGCGGTAAAGAAGACTCTTTCGCCGTTCTCCGTACGGGAGTTCTGACGGTTCTGGTCGAACACCATAACGGAAGAATACAGCGCCTGATTCAGTCTGACTTCCTCGTTCATATGCCTCTCCTTTCTTTGTATATGCTTATATAATTATTGTAATAGAGCCTGATGAAAAAGCAATTCATCAGGCTCTTTATCATTAATAATAGATATGTTTGCAGGCTCGTGTTATTCCGACTTTCCGGCCAGAGCTTCTTCCTTTTCTTTCTCTATGTCTATCCTGTATCCGAAGTACGCCATCAGCGCAAGAACGATGCAGGGCACCCATCCCAGCATGGCGCAGATGGTGGTCTTGGTAGCCGCGGTCTGATTCAGCTTGAGGGCCTCGTCAAATCCGGCCCATGCCATCGCCGATGTGATGCCGAGTCCGACCAGAGCTTCCGCCACTTTCGATGCCAGAGTGTCGCCCATAGACACCATGGTATCCAGTCTTCTCCCGTTGATCACCTCCACCAGGTCGGAGATGTTGTTGCGGTTGGTGTTGAATATGACGAATGCCAGAGTCCCGCCGATTCCCATGGATACTGCATTGATGATTATGTTTACCATAGAATAGGGATTGATGATGAAGGGTATCTTTCCGACGATCTGTACCAACACCGCCAGCAGCGTTGTCCTCTTTCTGCCCAGGATCGCGTCGATCTTCGGAGCGAGAGCGGAAACGATGATCGCTACGACCAGATAGACGGCCAGCACGGGAGTGGCACTGGCGCTGGAACCGAGTATATATGCAGCGTAGTAGCTTATATTGGTCATGATGAACTGCTGCGTGATGCCGTAGCACATGATATAGAGCATATTCCAGATCCAGGACTTGCACTTGAAGAGCATCACATACGTGTCTTTGATGCTGATCTTGTCCTCGTGGACCTCATCCTCCTTTACCCTCTCCCTGGTGGTGAAGTACTGAAGCAGACAGCCTGCCAGACAGAGGAAGCCCATGAACAGAGCGGTCTTGAACAGCGCAGGCGCATCCTCCTTGCCGATGATGGCATTCTCGCCTTTAAGGCCTCCGAACAGTTTCACCAGAGGAGTGACCGCAACGGCGCCGATTGCAGAGCCGAGGCAGCCGCCCAGAGAACGGTAGGCGTTGATGGATTTCCTGTCAGCGTCGTTATTGCTGGCCAGACCTCCGAGTCCGTTGTACGCGATGCCCCGGAAGGTGTTTGCGATCTCATACAGGAAAAAGACGATGAGCTGAAGCGCAACCGCCATCTTGAATGAGACGTTGAAGTCGGTGAATAGCAGCACCATGCCCGCGGCATAGGGCAGCGCGATGTACAGCAGGAACGGGCGTATCTTCTCCCCTGACCTGAAGTGCACATTGTTCGCCCAAACGCCAACCAGAGGATCGTTCACGAAGTCCCAGATAAGGCCTATCGTGTTCATGATGCCTGCGACCGCAATGGGGATATGCAGCACGTTCGTCAGAAAGATGGTGTAATAGATGCTCTTGAAGTTGAAGACCACGTTCGTGGCCGTTGAGAGTCCCAGGAAGCCCAGCTTCTCCGGCAGTCTCACTACCTGTCCGTTGTCCTTTTCCATTGTCTGCCCTCCTTAAGGCCAGAGATCTGTCCGTGTACGACGGACACCAGTCCGCCCATAAAATATATCTGCTATTTTATCTCATTACTCTGCAATTGTCACTATTCCATATTTCCGAGACACAAAAGAGCCCCGCTCACGGAGCGGGGCTCAGGTCTAATGAATATATCAGCAGTATCGGTTTACAGAGCAGCTCTGAAGATGTTCAGGACATCTTCCTTGCTGAGCGGCACATACATGCCCATCGGATGAGCTGTGGCCATCTCGGCCATCTCATCGAAGTGCTCGTCGGTCATGCCGATCGCGGAAAGGGTGCGGGGCATCTCCATCTTGTTGAAGAAGAGATCTTCCGTCGCCTCGATCGCCTTGTTGGCTATCTCGAACTTGTCGAGAGAAGGATCGATGCCGAAGACGTTCACGCCGTATCTCACGAACCTGTCGACTGTCTTGTCGCTCAGGATGTGACGCATCCAGTGAGGCATCAGGATAGCAAGGCCCTGGCCGTGGATGATGTCATGATACGCGCCCATCGGGTGCTGCAGACCGTGCAGTGTCCAGCCGGACATGCGGCCGCCGCTCAGAAGGCCGTTG
>JAFYZG010000119.1 GCA_017548825.1 Oscillospiraceae bacterium | reverse complement strand
GCCTTTCTGCCCAGCTCGCGTCCCGCGACTTTGCCCGCGTTCTTGGAGAAGCTGTCCTCCAGTTCATATACTCTGGGCTTGTCGGCAGGGTCCAGGACGCTGTCATCGTACTCTATGGCGAGACCGTGCTTTATGCGCAGGTATTCTCCGACCAGAGTCCTAAGATAGATGCTTCCTCCGGTCCCGTCGGATACCGAGTGGAAGAACTCCGCCGCGACCCTGTTCTTGTAGTAGAGGACACGCAGACAGCACTTCTTCATCTCTTCGGAACCCATGAACACAAGGGGATATGCGTAGTCCTCCCGGACTACCGGAGGGCTTTCTATGTTCTGCAGATAGTTCCAGAAGAGACCTTTTCTCAGCCGGACATAGAAGGAGGGAAAGCGGGGCATCAGGTTGATCACCGCGGTCTGGAGCACAGAAGGATCCACCTCTTCCTTAAGTGTCGCCGACACGCGGAAAAGGTTGTTCCAGTTATGCTCCTTTATCGCAGGAAAGATCAGCGCAGCTGTATCCAACCTGAACCATCTGATGTTTCTCAATCCGATCACCGAATACGATTATTTATGATAGGATACCACCTTTGCAACAAAAAGTATCATCTCAGTGCTGACAAGGACATAGAGCAGTTTTGCGTCGCGGCCGCTGCGGATCAGTCAGAGATCAGCGCTGCCGTAAGCGCATCAACAGTATCGATCAGCAGATCTGCGCCGGAACTCTCGAGGTCAGCTCTGCTTCTGAATCCCCAGGTCACGATGATGCCGTCTGTACCGGCGTTTCTGTACGTGGTTATGTCCACCTCGGAGTCGCCCACATATACCGTCTCTTCCGCAGATACACCGAGTTCCTCCATCACGGAGCGGAAGGATTCCGGAGAAGGCTTTATCGGAACGCCGGGCCTCTCTCCGCGGCATATATCGAAGAGACCGGGGAAGAAATGCGAGCACAGGGAGACCGTGACTTCGTCGCGTTTGTTGGACAGGACGGCCGTCCTGATCCCGCGGGCCCTCAGCTGTGAGAGCATCTCCGGGATCCCCGGATAGGGGCGGGTCTTTACTGCACTGTGAGCCGAATAGAACGACACCAGCTCCGAGAGCATGCTGTCGAGCTTCTCTCCGTCGCTGACGCCGGTGGCGCTCCTGAGCAGGTTCCTCAGACCTCTTCCCACCATCGCTCTAGTCTCTTCCAGAGACTTCAGCGGATATGAATAGAGTTCAAGAGTGTGGTTGAGGGCGTCTGCGAGATCCTCAATAGTGTCCAGTATGGTGCCGTCCAGATCGAAAACCGCCAGTTTGTACATAGATGTATTCCTTCTTTTCTTTCTATCCTAAAGTATAAGTGCATGACGGCTTTCAGACAACCGCGGAAGGCTGTGCGCCGTTATGGTATATCGGTTATAATTTAGAAAAAAGGACAGGAGAGAGAATGATGGAGAAACAGCTTATCGACAGTATAATGGAGAACCTCAGAGAAAGGCAGTTCGAAGCGTATTACGCAGAAGATGCCGCAGAAGCTATGGATCTCATCTTCCGTCTGGTCCCGGAAGGTAGCAGGATAGCCTGCGGAGGATCCGAGACGCTCAGGGAGATAGGGTTCTACGAAAAGACGGCTGACAGGTTCACCGTGATACAGCCTGCAGAAGGCAGCGGACCGGAAGAGGTCAAGAAGGCGATGAGAGAGAGGTTCTCAGCTGACGCGTTCTTCCTCTCGGCCAACGCGATCTCATATGACGGAAGGATCTTCCAGGAAGACGGGGCATCCACCAGAGTAGCTCCGATGATCTACGGGCCGGACAGCGTCGTCATAGTCGCAGGAGTGAACAAGTTCGTTGAGAACGAACAGAAAGCCAGGCAGCGCGTCAAGATGGCGGCCTGCGAGAACTGCAGGAGAAGAGGGTTCGCTACTCCCTGCGCTGAGGACGGGCACTGTCACGACTGCCGCGTTCCCAGAAGGAGCTGCTGCACATCGGTAACTCTGAACTTCTCCCGCATCCCGGGCAGGATCAAGGTCATCATCGTCGGCGAAGAACTGGGCATCTGACGCGAGTGAGGTGCCGGACGTGAATAATAACGGAATAGAGATAGAACACAAATACCTCATCGGGTACCCGGACCGCGAAGAACTTCTGGCTATGCCGGGAGCGGACATCGCGTATATCGCGCAGACCTACCTGAAGTCTGAAAAGGGGATCACCGAGAGAGTCAGGAGATGGAGACAGGGGGACGTCACCAGGTATTACCACACTGTCAAGAGCAGGATCTCAGGTCTGTCCCACCATGAGGACGAGTCCGAGATAGGTGAGGAGGAGTATTCCCTCCTGCTCGGCAGAAAGAGGCCCGGGAGGTCTTCCATCGAGAAGGAACGCATCCTGATACCCTTCAACAACAGGACCGTGGAGGTGGACATATATCCCTTCTGGAGCGACCGGGCGATAGCGGAGGTCGAGGTCATGTCGGAGGAGGAAGAGGTCCTGCTTCCGGACTGCATAAACGTGATCCGCGAGGTCACGGACGATGTCAGGTACAAGAATACCAGCCTCGCAAAGAAACACGATTTCGATATCTGAAAAAGCAAGGCAGCTGCACCGGGTGCAGCTGCCGTTCTTATTATGAGATCCAGTTCAGTCTGTGTTCTTGGAGGCATACAGGGCAGCGAGGCCGCCGTGTGATGTCTCCTTGTACCGCTCGTCCATGTCTTTGCCGGTCTGGTACATGGTGGCGATGATGTCGTCGAAAGAGATCTTTCTCGTCTCTGCGAGGAATCTTGAGATGTTGACGGCGCTGATGGCCCTCATGGCCGCAACTGCATTGCGCTCGATGCAGGGGATCTTGACCAGACCGTGCACCGGGTCGCAGGTGAGTCCCAGATGGTGCTCCATCGCGACTTCAGCGGCGTACTCTATCTGGGAATTGTCCAGACCGTACAGGTAGGCAAGCCCGCCTGCAGCCATGGAGCAGGCGCTGCCGATCTCCGCCTGGCATCCGCACTCGGCGCCGGAGATACTTGCATTGGTCCTTATCACATTGCCTATCAGCCCTGCTACCGCGAGGGCTTCTATTATCTCGTTCTCCGGGAAGCCCCTGTCGTGAGCCATGTAGTAAAAGACAGACGGGATAACGCCGCAGCTTCCGCAGGTGGGAGCGGTGACGACGATCTCCTCCGAGGCGTTCTCCTCGCTTGCCGCGTAGGCATACGAAGCGATAAGCCTGTTCATGGTAACGTCGGAGCTCTCATTGTAACAGCGCTTGGTGAACAGGATCTTTGCCTTCCTGGAGACGTTCAGGCCGCCGGGCAGAATCCCTTCGTGCTTAAGACCGCGTTCTACGCATGCTTCCATGGCATGCCATATACCTCTGAGGTAATCCCTTACTCCGGGTGTTTCGTAGCGGTCTATTAACTGCATGAGTGTGAGACCGTCCTCGGCGCATTCCCTGAGCATATCTCCGAAGGAGCTGTGGGGATATACGTCAAACTCATCCTGGGATGTCTCGTTCTCTACCTTTATAGAGCCTCCGCCGATGGAGAATATCCTCACCGAGTCCGTTTCCTCTCCGGCCTTGAAGATGCGGAAGAGCATGGTGTTCGGGAAGGGAAGGTCCTTTGTCTCGGTGTCGAACCTGATCTCGGCGTCAGGCAGGACGGAGCGGATCGCTTTTCCGGTACCGTGGCCCTCGCCCGTATATGCCAGGGAACCGTAAAGAGTGACTTCTATGCGGTCGCAGTCAGGATATCTGTTTTTTATGAGCATTGCCGCGTTGTACGGGCCGACAGTGTGTGAACTTGAAGGGCCGTGACCAACTTTATATACGCTTCTGATGCTTTTCATTCTTAATTAGGCGCGGAGACCCGTGACTTCAGTCGTGGGAGGAGCGCCTGCCTCCTTTTGATTCCTTATATTCTGTGATCCGAGATCACTCGTTAATTACTGTGCACAGAATCCTGAAAACATCTCCCATTGTCCGCATTTGGGGACAATGTACTTGGTAGAATGTATTTGTGAGATCCTATCGAAAGGAGGTGTTTTTCTGTTGCTCCAGACACGTACTGCCAAACTGCGGGTATTCCCGGATGAGGAACAATCTGTCCTTCTCCTGGACACTTTGAGGGCATATACTTCTGCATGTAACTTCGTATCTGATCTGATAGGTTCTGAGAAAGTAAAAGCAGATAGGTACAGAGTACATGATGCGGGGTACAGAGATATCCGTTTTCGTTTCTCTCTTCCGTCTCAGATGGCTCAGAGTGTTATAAGAACTGTATTTGCCTCCCTGAAGTCTCTTGAATCGAATATGAGCTCTCATCCTGACAAGTTCAGAAAGAAGAACGGAAAGCAACAGAAGAAGATAGTCCCTAAGTTCCGTTCTCCTCAG
>JAFYZG010000118.1 GCA_017548825.1 Oscillospiraceae bacterium | reverse complement strand
TGGAGGATTGCCGGGAGCGCTGCAGTCAGTTCAGCCGCATGCTGCTGTTCGACCGCTGCTACAAGCTGAACGGGAGTTTCGACAGTCTTGGTATACAGTCTGCAATGACTGACTTCAGGCGAACGGTGGACCGTTTCGACGAGCTCATCAGCCCCATTCTCAGCAGGACCCTGTTTCTTGCCAACGAAGGCTGCGACAGATGTCAGGAATGCACCTGGCCGGATGCGCCGTGCAGATACCCTGACATGCTCCACCACACGATAGAGGGTTACGGCTTCAACATCGCGAAGATCGCCAGAAAAGCCGGTCTGCATTACAACGGAGGACAGAACACCGTTACGTTCTTCGGAGCCCTGCTCTACGACGAATAATCCATATCTGATATAAAAAGAGCTGAGCGGATCATAGCCGTTCAGCTCTTGTTTTACTTTTCAGACCGCTTTTTACAGCATTGCATTCAGTTCGTCCGCCATGCAAAGGCAGATCTCCTCAGCCTGCACGGTGGATCCTATCATGTCGAGGATGCCGTGATCGCATCCGCAATATTTGACCAGGCGGACATTGACTCCGAGGCCTTTAAGCTTTCTCGCGAACTGTTCGCCGCTTATGCGCAGATAGTCGAACTCGGCGTTGTTCACGACCGTCTCGGGGAACCTTGAGAGGACCTCGTCGGATGCAAGATATGCGGAGATCATCGGATCATTATAGTCAGTGAACTGCTGGCAGTACAGATTCGGTGTGCCCTTGACTGCCATGCTGTTCTTGATCCTGTCCACCCTGCTGAGGGCTATGTCTCGCTGTTCATCGAGCATCGGGTAGTCGTCATATGACCAGACATATTCGCTTATCTCTTCCAGCGGACGTCCGTCCGGAGCGGGATACAGAAGGTATATCTTCCTGATCATATTGGAACCGTCCAGGATGTCTTTCTGCGCGCAGGCGCATGTCAGCACACCCCCGGCGGAATCCCCGGCTACCATGAGCTTTGTCCTGTCCACATGAAGCTCTTCCGCATTCTCGTAGACATACTTTACCGCCGCGTAGCAGTCGTCATGTGCTCCGGGATAAGGCGTCTCAGGCGCGAGCCTGTATTCGGGATAAACCACCGTAGCGCCGGACTGCTCCGCTATATAGGCCATCTGTTTTCCGAACAGATCGATGTTTCCCGCGGTGAATCCGCCTCCGTGGAGGTAGATCAGGACCGGCGTGACGCTGCTGCCGATGTCGGCTCTGCGGTAGATGAACAGATCGATGTAGTGGTCTCCGTTCACATGGATTAGCCTCTCGTCGCAGACTATCTCAGATTCAGTAAGGTCATAGGTGACCTTGTCCGGGCGGTTGCGCTCATTGGACAGACGGTATCCCCCTTTAGACCTGTCGCTGAACATCTTCTTTTTCGCGGCTGCTACCTCATAGAGCCTGGGGTCCATCGCATTCTGCCTGTCGTCGTCCGGAACAGGTTTGTACAGCACTTCCATACCGCCTTCTTCCACGGTGTACTGTTTGTCGCGGATAGCCTGGACCAGAGCTTTATCGTATTTTCTCATATCTGTCTGCCTTTCCCTGAAACATGCCTGTCTGCAGAATGCCCCCTGCCGGGCAGAGGGCATTCCTGCATCAAATAAGAGGAATCTATTTATGATCCCGTATTATGCGTCTTCTTCGTCCGTGTATACGGAGTCATCCCACTTGGTGACCCAGACGCCCACGAAGGTTACGACTGCCATGATCACTACGCCGATGAGGGCCTTCACGAAGTTGGCTGTGTCGCGGTCCGGTCCCATGTAAAGGAGGATGTTGGTCAGCGAGTAGCCGCCGAATCCGTAGCACTTGAGTCCGACGATGCCGGCATAGATGGCCGTGATGATCGAGCTGGCCGCGCCTACGGCATAGAGGACAGGCATCTTGTATATGATGCCGTAAGTGGTGGGCTCGGAGATGCCGCCGAACAGGGCGGAGACAGCGGAAGTGTAGCCGTACTGCCTGAGCTTGTTCTTCTTGGTCTTGAGAGCGACCCAGAGGGCAAGGAATCCGGGAGTGATCGTGCAGCAGAAGAACCAGATGTTGATCAGGTCGTCATAGCCGACTTCAGCGAGGGACTGCAGCGCGATCGGGATGAGCGCCATGTGGAATCCGGGCATGAACGTTCCGACTGTCATCGAGAAGATGACGATGGCGGGAACTGCCAGCCACGGCACTGTGTTGCGGACCCAGTTGAGTCCCGCATAGATGTAGTTGGTCACGAGACCGCCGAGAGGCGCGAACAGGGGCAGTGTCACCAGGGACATCAGGAACAGGAGCAGGAAGGGCTTGAGGAAGTGGCGCACGCTGTTGGGCAGCACTTTCTTGAGCCAGTTGTCCAGCTTGCTCATTACCCATACCGCGAGGATGACCTGCAGCACGGAACCGTTGTAGGTGGCGAGCAGCGTGGGGATCCCGAAGTAGGAGGTGTAGCCTGTTTCGGAGCCTGCGTTGACCAGAGCGACCCAGTCGGGGTGTACCAGCCAGGCGGCAAGCACCATCGCGAGGACGGGCTCTGTTCCGAACTTGACGGCGGATGTGTATGCCACATAGATGGGCATGAAGTAGAACACTGCCTGTGCGAGGGCATTGGCGATCACATAGGTGGAGCTGCTGGCGTCCATGACTCCGCAGAGCTGGAGGACCAGAAGCAGGCAGGTGATGAATCCCGCGGCGATCAGGGCCGGGATGACCGGGCTGAGGACGCTGGACATCATAAGAAGGAATCCTGCAAAGCGCTCGAAAATGGTCTTGTGCTCGCCGGGGCCGGCTTCCACCTCACCTCCGAGCTTGACCTTTCCTTCCAGCTGCTTTGCGGTCGCGTTGTACAGATCCTCAACGATCTGTCCGACGATGACCTGGACCTGGCCGTTGCGGTTCTCAAGACCGAGAACGCCGTCCATCTTCTTGAGCTTCTCTGTGTCAACGACTGAATCGTCCTTGACGTTCAGGCGAAGACGGGTTGCGCAGTGGGTGAGGTTGGTAAGGTTCTCCGTACCACCAACGAGCTCAATGATCTGGCTCGCCCACTCTTGATAATTGCGGTTTGCCATAGCTTTACCCTTTCTTTTCCTCATTGAAACATGTGTTTCATCGCTTACATATATAGAGAGCAGTTTTTACTGCAGATCTAACACCTTCATCAGCGGAAGGAATCTTTCTATGTCATCCGCTGTTATGTCTTCCAGTTTTGAAGCTGTTGCATTGCCTGCGGCTCCGCCGTATCTGAGAGCTTCCCTGACTCCACCGCCGGATTCGATAGTTCCAAGGAAAGACGCAAGCATTGCATCTCCGGCTCCGACCTTGTTTACCATCACAGTATCCGGATGTGTCAGACGGAGCCGTTCAGTTCTGTCCGTGTACATCGCCCCGTCTCTGCCGAGAGAAAGAAGCACAGCGCCTACGCCCGCCTCAACCAGCCTTTCCAGTGCCTCAGGAGCTTTTTCAATGCCGATATCCTCGACGCCCAGGATCACACCGAGCTCATAAAGGTTCGGTTTGATCAGATCGGGTCTGCATCTGATAAGCATCTCAGGGCTGATCTTCTCCATGTCGATGACGAGCTTCGCGTTTCCTGCGTGGATCTTATCCGCCGCGTTCACGATGAACTCCTCGTCGAGCCCAGGCATCATGCTGCCGCTGATGACGACCGTATCGCCTTCGCTCACCGACGTGAACAGGTCAAAGATCTTCTCCCTGTCCTCTTCTCTGACGGAAGGTCCGGTACCGTTGATGCATAGCGCCTTATGGTCATACATGGCCTTGAGGTTGATACGGTTGTTGCCTTCTATCCAGACCGGCACTATCTCGATATTGCCGTCACCGCTGAACGCGTCTTTGATAAAAGCGCCAGTGAATCCGCCGAGCAGCGCTACCGCTTTGGAAGGAACTCCCAGAACACTGAGGGTCTTGGATACGTTGAGTCCCTTGCCGCCTGCCTTGAACAGCTCGCCGGTGCCGCGGTTCACTTCATCGACCATCAGTTCATCTTTAAGCGTGATGAAATAATCGATCGCCGGATTGAGCGTGACGGTGTAGATCATGTCGGTCTCCTTTCGTTGTTTTCTGTATCGAATATATACAAATTTCCTCTGCCGCACAATACTATATTGTGTAACTGACACAAATGATCATTATAATTTGTGCTATAATATTACAAACTGATCAAATGATCACCGCGAGTGATCATTTCGCCCGGAGGTACATCATGACTAAACAGTTCAGATGGAGGCTCATAAGCGAGACGCTCACCAGACAGCAGACTGCGACCGTTTACGAACTGGTGGAACTTCTGCACGTTTCTCCTGCGACAGTCAGACGTGATCTGCAGGAGATGGAGGATCTTAATATGATCTCCCGATTCCATGGCGGCGCCAGGATCAGCAGCACACAAAGCGTAGAGCCACACATGATCATAAAGAGTGAGAGCAACCAGAAAGAGAAAACCGCGATTGCTATTCGTGCTGCAAAGCTCATTTCTGATGACCAGATGGTCTTTCTCGACGCGGGCAGCTCAACATTTGATATGATACAGTACATCAGCGCCAAGAACATTACCGTGGTAACGCCCGGCATCCCCCATCTGACCTCGCTTTATCAGCGTGATATCTCTACCATCGCGCTGGGCGGTCCTGTCAGGCCAGGTACACAGGCCATCGCAGGCAGGCTTACAGTCGAGATGATGGAGGCAATGTATTTCGACGTGGCTTTTATCGGAGTCAACGGCATCCATGACAAGATCGGTTTCACCACTACCAATGAAAGCGAAGCTGCTACAAAACAGACCGCGATCGAAAGAAGCACCTCACCCTACATCCTGGCTGACAGTTCTAAATTCAATCGTCTGAATCCGTTCGCCTTCGGTAAACTATCTGACGCGGTCATAGTAACCACATCCATGCCTGAGACGTTCATCGAAGCAGGCGCCAGGTATATCCTCACTGGAGGAAGTGCCTGGATTTCCTGATCCTGAGTCGTATTTGTGAACCACCCACGTTTAAAAACGCGGGCTTCCCGTTTCACAGGCAATGAGCTTACTCCAATATTGATACCGAATCATGATCAATTTGAAGCAGAGGCTCTGACCTCCACGGGACTCTTCGCTCTCTGTTCCGGAGAGCATGTTTATCCTCATCGCCTCAGTCAAAATGGATATAGCTGCCTTCCTGTCCCTTGAGTTGTGATGATACCCGCAGTATCTGCAGGTATAGCTTCTCTCACTCAATGGATGTTTAGTCAGCTTACCGCATATAGGGCATATCTGTGTGGAAGGAAAGTCTCTGTTCACTACATGGACGTTTGAACTCTTCCTGAGTTCCGCTTTGATGACGCCCATGGCTGAATGCTGGACCTGTCTTCCGAATAAGCCCTTATGCCAGTTGTGTATCATCTCATCCTGGATGGCGATGAAGTCATAGTTGCTTAAGATCTCGTGCACAGCCTTGTGTGCGAGATCTTTTCTTCTGTTGTTGTCTTTCTCATACGCTCTTTGTAGCTTTGCCTTACGTTTGAAGTGTCTCTTGCT
>JAFYZG010000117.1 GCA_017548825.1 Oscillospiraceae bacterium | reverse complement strand
GTTCGGACTTTGACCCCGCCGGCAAATCCGATACTGAGGTCATGCGTTTCTGCCAGAGCTTCATAACTGCTCTCTACAGATATATCGGGCCGGACGTTGACGTGCCTGCCGGTGACATGGGAGTCGGCGGCCGCGAGATCGGCTACATGTTCGGTCAGTACAGAAGACTCAAGGGAGTATGGGAGAACGGCACGCTCACGGGAAAGGGCATGTCCTACGGCGGAAGCCTCCTGAGGCCGGAAGCCACTGGATACGGCGCCATCTACTATCTGCAGAACGTTCTCAGCCATTTCAACGATGATATAAAAGGAAAGACGATAGCCGCTTCCGGTTACGGCAACGTCACCTGGGGCGTATGCAAGAAGGCCGCCGAGCTCGGTGCAAAGGTGGTCACCATCTCCGGGAGACACGGTTACGTGTACGATCCCGACGGCGTCAACACTGAGGAAAAGCTCAACTGCCTGCTGGAGATAAGAGCATCCAAAGACGGCACGGTCAAGGACTACGCAGACAGATTCAATGTTCCCTTCTATCCCGGCGAGAAGCCCTGGGGAGTCAAAGCCGACATCTATATGCCCTGCGCGACCCAGAACGAGGTCGGCATGGAAGAAGCTAAGGCCATAGCCGCGAGCGGCGCCAGATACTATATCGAAGTCTCCAACATGCCCACTCTGAATGACGCCATGTCTTTCCTGCGCAGCCAGGAACATCTGACGGTAGCTCCTTCCAAGGCAGTCAATGCGGGCGGGGTCGGTGTGTCGGCACTGGAGATGGCTCAGAACTCCGAGCGTCTTGTATGGACCGCAGAGGAAGTGGATGAACACCTCAAGGCGATGATGGCGAACATCCATGACTCATCCGCCGCAGCCGCGGAGGAATACGGTCTGGGATATGACCTTGTTGCCGGAGCAAATATCGCAGGCTTCAACAAGGTAGCCACCGCGATGATGGAGCAGGGAGTCTTCTAAACCGCTGTATTATAGAGAAAAGGCACACCAATTATCATGGTGTGCCTTGTTTGTTAATTGGGCGGGTACCTTTATGTGCCCTCATCCACCCAGAGCCAGTTCATAGAAGTCCGTGGCCAGTATCATCGTTGTCATATTTCTTTTGCAGTCGACTACCTTGTTCATCACTTCCACATAGTTCTCGACCGCTTCGTCCGACAGTTTCAGCCCGTCGTTCAGAGTGAACTCCTGAGTAAAGGAGTTGTAATAGCCGTTGTCGCTTCTCCAGCTCTTTGAGTAGAAGATCACGAGTCCGTCTCCCCTGCTGAGGATATCCGAGCCCGGGAGCATCCTTGAGTCATATTCAAGCCCCAGCAGGTTGGATACAGTGGGAAGGATATCGACCTGCGTGCAGACCTTGTCCACCACTACCTTCTCCTCCATGGAACCGGTCCACATGATCAGGGTGTTGCGGTACACTTCCGTGTCCAGATATCTCTCGTTGCAGCTGCGCGCGTCCTCTGACGTGCCGTAATTCGTGCCGCGCAGTTCTCCGACGGCTTCGACCGCCGTATAGGGAATGTGATCCGCGACAGCAACGATCAGCGTCCTGTCGAGCTGTCCTGCTTCCTCCAGGCCTTTGAGAAGAGCCTCCAGAGTTCTGTCGACCTCCATGACGGTGGCCATGTACGCCTTTGTATCCTCGGACCAGTCGTATGCGTCGAGCTGTTCATGGTACTGTTCCGCTATCCAGCTCCATCCGTAGGGAGTATGTCCGGAGATAGTCATGTAATAGACATTGAACGGCACTTCATCGTTGACATATTGTTCCATGGTGTTCTCTATCATGAAAGTGTCGCGCTGCGGCCACTTATATCCTCCGGAGCCCCATTTTTCCCCTTTCATGCCGTTACCGAGATAATACCAGTCATGGTACTCCAGATTGCTCATGGTCCTTTCTCTGTCATACATCTCCCAGCCGTTGTGGAATCCGATGTTGTGGTATCCGAGGCGGGAAAGCTGCTCACCGAGAGAGAAATAGCAGTTCGTTCCGAGTCTTCCGCTCTCCTGCAGACTCATCGGACTTCCCTGTTTTGGATAAAGGCCCAGAAGATTCTGACACTCCCCTGCATTGGTGCTTCCGAAATACAGCGGCGTATAAAAATTATTGAACACGAAGCATTCGTTTGACAGCTTGTACAGCGTCGGAGTCAGTTCTTCGCAGATGCCGGCGCCGGAAAAAGCCTCAAGGCAGAGGAACACAACGTTGTATCCCTCGAACATGCCGGTATATTCGTTCTTATTGGTCGGTTTGACGGAATTCATATAGGATGCAAGCCACTGGACCTTGCTGTCCGGATTCTCCATCAGCGAAGCAAAATCCACATCCATGACCTGAGGAGATCTGTCCACCGGCTCAGCCGTCGGTTCCGGTTCGGGCTCCGGTTCCGGCTCCACGGGTTCAGGCAGCGGCTCTATGGGAATATCCGAGATATCCGGGACCATGACGCTGTCCGGGAACAGTTTGTGATAGATATCGAGGCGTATCATCGTCATAAGCCCGAGCCTCTCGACCTGAAGATCAAGGTTCTCGTCCATGCGGTACAGTTTTGCAGGCGTCATGTCTCCCCCGCCCCACTCCAGTCCGGTCAGATAAAG
>JAFYZG010000116.1 GCA_017548825.1 Oscillospiraceae bacterium | reverse complement strand
CGAGAGCTATGGCGATGTCGTGAGGTCCGATGCCGTGCGGCACTTTGCCCTCCACCCAGACAAGAACGACTTCGGGAGCGTCGGAATCCCACGTGTTCCTGAGAAGCTGCTTGGCGAGCTCTCCTCCGCCCTCTCCGACACCCATACAGCCGTAACATCCGTATCTCGTATGGGAATCCGATCCAAGTATCATTTTGCCGCAGCCGGCGAGCGCTTCCCTTGCGAACTGGTGGATCACCGCCTGGTTCGCAGGCACGTATATCCCGCCGTATCTCCTGGCAGCCGAAAGCCCGAAGACATGGTCGTCCTCGTTTATAGTTCCGCCAACTGCACAGAGGCTGTTGTGACAGTTCGTCAGCGCGTACGGCATAGGGAACTCGTTTAGTCCCGATGCCCTTGCCGTCTGTATTATCCCCACATACGTGATGTCGTGGGAGACAAGAGCGTCAAACCGTATATGGAACTTGTCCGGAGCCGGATCGCCGGCTTCATGCGCGCGGAGTATCCTGTACGCTATCGTCTTTTCCCTTCCTGCCGCCGGTGTCCCATCTGCCGGCACGGGTCTTCCGTCCTTTATAGTTACCGCGCTGCCGCTGTATCTGATCGCGTTCATAGGTCCTCCTCAGTTGATGTCCAGTTCCCTGACCCTCGCGAAAGCGCCGGCTATGTGATCGTTCATCGCCCTTTCCGCCGCCTGAGGATCCCTTGCGATTATCGCGTCTATTATCTTCCTGTGTTCAGCACAGGAGGTCATGGCGCTGGAGCCTTTCTCCACCGACTGTTTGCGGTATTTCTGTATCTTCCTGTGCAGAGGTACCAGCGTATCCGAGTATACGAAACTGCCGGTGTACGCGTAGAGTTTCTCATGAAACTCGCTGTCTATCTGCTTGACCTTCTCGGAATCGCCCTTCTCCGCATAGAAGGTCTGCAGGTCCACAAGATCCGCGAGCTCCTTTACCTGTTCGTCGGTGGCTCTTCTGGCGCATTCCGCCGCTGCAAGCCCCTCTATCTTCTGTCTGATCGTGTATATGATGTCGGCGTCGTCGACCGTTATGCCGACGACCCTGAGTCCCTTTCCCGTATTCTCTACGATATGCTCCTGCTCGAGCCTGGCAAGGGCTTCCCTGACCGGGGTCCTGCTGACCCCGAAGTCGTTGCATATATCCTGCTCCGTAAATACTGTTCCCTTGGCATATACTCCGGACAGTATGTCGTTCTCCAGTCTCTCGAATACCTGATCAGCAAGCGAAGTCGGTCTGTTGGTTATCATGTCCACTCACCCCCTTAAAGCATCCTGAATCTGCCGCCGGACAGTTCTTCTGTCTTTTTCTCCATCTCCTGGTTGGAAAGGGTCGTCTGCCGTCCGTGCGCATACTCCCCGTCGATCCATTCCTTGAGAGAGACAACCAGATCGCTGTGTTTGTCTATCGCCTCGTCTCCCTCGAGTCCGTATGTATCGTTGATCCAGTAGGCGATGCCCGCCAGTCCGGAGTCCTTGCCCACCATCACGGAAGGTTTCCTGTTGAGAAGCTTCCTGGTATTGAAGATGTTATAGATCTCCTCATCCTTCATGAGACCGTCCGCATGTATTCCCGCCCTCGTGACGTTAAAGTTCCTTCCGACGAACGGCTGCATCGGTGGAATGTCGTAACCGATCACGTTGGTATAGTAGTCGGCGATCTCGGATATCGCTGTCGTGTCCATTCCGTCCGTGGAACCTCTGAGCGAGGCGTACTCCATGACCATGGCCTCGAGAGGCGTGTTGCCCGTCCTCTCGCCTATCCCGAGCAGCGAACAGTTCACTGCGCAAGCCCCGTACAGCCAGGCGGTCGACGCGTTAGCCACCGCCTTGTAGAAATCGTTGTGTCCGTGCCATTCCAGATGCTCGCTCTTCACGTCGGAATAATGTTGCAGTCCGTATATTATTCCCGCTACGCTTCTCGGAAGCGCTGCCTCCGTGTATGGGACTCCGTATCCCATCGTGTCGCAGGCTCTGATCTTGACCGGGATCCCCGCATCTTCGGACATCTTCATGAGTTCATTGACGAAAGGCACTACGAATCCGTAGAAATCAGCCCTGGTGACGTCTTCCAGATGGCATCTTGGTACGACGCCCTCCTCGAAAGCCATCGCCACCGTGGCAAGATACTGGTCCATAGCCTGCTTGCGGGTCATGTTCATCTTCTTGAAGATGTGGTAATCGCTGCAGGAGACGAGGATGCCCGTCTCGGTTATTCCGAGATCCCTGACCAGCTTGTAATCCTCTTTCTTCGCCCTTATCCAAGTGGTTATCTCGGGAAAAGTCAGTCCCAGATCCTGACATCTCGCGATGGCTTCCCTGTCCTTCTCGCTGTAGACGAAGAACTCGGTCTGCCTGATGATCCCGAAAGGTCCGCCCAGCCTGGAGATAAGCTTGAACAGATCCACTATCTGATCCACGGTATACGGTTCTATGGACTGCTGACCGTCCCGGAACGTGGTATCGGTTATCCAGATCTCATCCGGCATACCGATCGGGACCCTCCGGTGGTTGAACGCCACTCTCGGTACTTCCTCGTAGTTATAGACATCCCTGTACAGATTGGGCTCTGATACGTCCTGGAGCTGATATCTGTACGATTTCTGTTCCAGCAGATTGGTCTTCTCGGAGATCTCTAGCATGGTACGATCCTCTCTATGGTATTAATGTATACAATTATACGCGGATAACCGGATGCGTCAATACCGCTATACACAAAAGCTGCCGCTTACTGGAAGCGGCAGCTCTGCATATATCCTGTTTTCAGCCTCCGAGATAGGCCTTCTTGACCTGTTCGTTGTTCAGAAGGTTCTCGGACGTGTCGGAGAGTACTATCCTTCCCGATTCGATGACGTAGCTTCTGTGTGATATCCTGAGCGCCATTCTGGCGTTCTGTTCCACCAGCAGTATGGTGGTCCCGGCTTTGTTAAGCTCGACGACGATGTCCATTATCTGGCTGACGAGTATCGGCGCCAGTCCCATGGACGGCTCGTCAAGCATCATCATCTTAGGACGGATCATCAGCGCGCGGCCCATGGCCAGCATCTGCTGTTCGCCTCCGGAAAGAGTGCCTGCGATCTGATTGCGCCTCTCGGCAAGTCTCGGGAATCTGTCGAACACTTCGTCCAGCGCCTTCTTCTTGCCTTCCTTTATCGTGAAGGCACCCATATCCAGGTTCTCCTCCACGGTCATGGACAGGAAGATCCTCCTTCCCTCCGGGACATGCGTCAGTCCCTGCCTGACGATGATGTCAGGCTCGGTCCTGCTGATGCTGTGTCCGTCGAACTCTATGTCGCCCGTGTGGCTCCTCAGCAGTCCGGATATCGTTTTCAGAGTGGTGGATTTGCCTGCTCCGTTGGCTCCGATAAGGGACACGATCTCCCCGTCATCCACATGGAAAGTCATATCGTGCAGCGCATGGATATTGCCGTAATATACATTTATGTTCGTCACATTGAGCATGTCACTGATCCGCCTTTCCGAGATATGCCTCGATGACCACGGGGTCGGACATTATGTCCTCAGGCGATCCCTTCGCAATGATCTTTCCGTAGTTGAGCACCACTATTCCGTCGCAAACTCCCATGACCAGGTTCATGTCGTGCTCTATCAGCAGCACCGCGATACTGAACTCGTCGCGTATCCTTCTGATGTTCTTCATCAGTTCCAGTGTCTCCGACGGGTTCATGCCGGCCGCCGGCTCGTCGAGCAGCAGCAGACTGGGATTCGTGGCAAGGGCTCTGACGATCTCAAGACGCCTCTGTGCGCCGTAGGGCAGCGACCCGGCTTTCCACTCAGCCATATCCTGCATGTTGAAGAAGGAAAGCAGTTCCAGCGCCCTCAGATCGGACACCTCTTCGTTGTCAAAGTACCTGGGAAGGCGGAACACCGCTTCCCCTATCGAGTACTTCATCTCGTTGTGAAGTCCTATCTTAACGTTCTCCAGGACCGTCATGTTCTTGAACAGCCTGATGTTCTGGAACGTCCTGGCGACGCCCATCCTGCAGATCTCATAGGGCTTCTTTCCTCTGGTGTCATACCCGTCGATCATGATTATGCCCCTTGTGGGCTCTATCTCATTGGTCAGCAGGTTGAATACCGTGGTCTTGCCGGCTCCGTTCGGTCCGATGAGCCCTGCGATCTCGGTGCGTCCGAGGGCCATATTGAAATCCTCAACGGCTACCAGTCCTCCGAAATCCACTCCCAGATGTCTGATCTCGAGGACGGGCGTCTTATCGACGTCCTCCTCTCTCATGAGGAATCCGCTGGGCACGGGTACCAGGGGAGATCTTTCAGGTTTCCTGTTCATCTGTTTCCTCCCCTTCCGTGTAGTTCTCAGGCAGCTGCGGAACGTCTTCTTTCCTGCGGAAGATCTTTCTGATCAGCCTCGCGGCGGAAAGTTCGAAATCTCCCATCAGTCCGGACGGCTTGAAGATCATCACGACTACCAGCAGCAGCGAGTAGATGATCATCTTCCAGGTCGCGAAGGTCTGCAGCACCTCCGGCACTATGGTCAGTACCGTGGCGGCGATAATGGATCCCGAGATGGATCCCAGTCCGCCCAGGACCACCATTACGAGCATCTCGATTGACATGTTGTATCCGAAGTTGCCCGGCTCGAGATAACAGATATGGTGCGCAAACAGGCTTCCGGAGACGCCCGCGAAGAACGCCGCTCCGGCAAAGGCCACTATCTTGTAGTATGTGAGGTTTATGCCCACGCTCTCTGCCGCGATCTCATCCTCCCTGACGGACTTTATCGCGCGTCCGTGTCTGGAATTGACCAGCAGGAACGTGAAAGCGACGACCATAACGGTCCAGAAGAATCCCCAGCTGAAGTTCGTATATTTGCCTATTCCGCCCATACCCATAGCGCCGCCGGTGATCTTGATGTTCTGGACGAGGACACGGATTATCTCTCCGAAGGCCAGCGTTATGATCGCCAGATAGTCTCCCTTGAGTCTCAGCGCCGGCAGTCCGATCAGGACGCCCGCGATCATCGCGACTATCCCTCCGGCCACCGTAGCCAGGAAGAAAAGGACCGCCTGACCCGGGATGGGACCGATATCCGGGATGCTGAACCTGGTGGTGATGATCGCCGCGGTGTATCCTCCGAGGGACATGAATCCCGCGTGTCCCAGAGGAAGCTGGCCGAGATATCCGCATGTCAGGTTCAGGCTGACCGCCGCGACCACATATATGAGCACCAGATTGAGGATGTTGGTATAGTACCTGTTGAGTATCCTGGCCCCGATCATATAGTTGACCGTCACGAAGAAAGCCAGGCACAGACAGGTATTGAGAAGAGTCCTTTTGAAGTATGCCCTGCGGTTTCCGCTCATGCTGCACCTCCTCAGACTTTCTCGACCACTTTTCTGCCCAGGATCCCGGAGGGCTTGAGCAGCAAAGTGATGATGAGGAACGAGAATACGATGGCGTCTGCCCACATGGAACTGAGGTATCCCTTGGTGAGGGCTTCTGCGATGCCTATCATGAGGCCGCCGACCACGGCGCCGGGGATGGAACCTATCCCTCCCAGAACGGCCGCGACGAAAGCCTTGATGCCGAAGAGCGCTCCCATCGTGGGATAGACCTGGGGATATGAACAGCAGTACAGGACCGCTGCTATCGCGGCAAGGCCGGAGCCGATCGCGAATGTCATGGAAATTGTCCTGTCGACGTTGATGCCCATCAGCTGCGCAGCTTCGGTGTCCTCAGACACCGCGCGCATGGCTTTTCCGGCATTCGTCGTCTTTACGAACACAGTCAGTCCCGCCATCAGGAGGCCGGAGACTGCTATGGTTACTATCGTAGTCATGGATATCTGCCTGTCGCCCACATAGAATCCCCCTTCTATAATCTTGGGGAACAGCCTGGGGGTGGCAGAAAACAGTTTCTGTGCGGTGTTCTCGAGAAGAAGACTGATACCTATGGCTGTGATGAGCAGCGAGATCTTGGCTGATTTTCTCAGCGGTCTGTACGCCACTTTCTCGATCACCACGCCCAGCACGACACAGAAAACAACAGACGCGGCGACCGCCACTACAGTTGGCATTCCCGCGTCCAAAGCAAAAAAGGCGACATAGGCACCGGCCATAATAATGTCACCATGAGCGAAGTTTATAAGTTTTACGATCCCGTAGACCATATTGTATCCGAGGGCGACGAGGGCATATATGCTCCCGACGTGGATACCGTTGATAAGATGGTTGATGAGGTTCAAATCGGTCACCGTCCTGGTTAAGTATTCGAGGCAGTGCCGGACGGTGCCGGCACTGCCTTAAGGGAAAACTTAGAACATCCGGTCGAAGACGCCTTCGCCGTTCTTGATGACGATCATGGCAGCCTGCTTGATGGGGTTGTTCTCTGCGTCGAACACATAGTGTCCGGTCAGGCAGTCCATATCGGTCTTCTTCATCTGATTGCGGATGGCATCCCAGTCAGCGGAATCGCACTTGTCGATCGCGTCTGCGACGATCATCGCCGCGTCATATGCGAGGAAGCTGAAGCCGAGGGCGGCATATCCGTACTTGTCGTTGTATGCCTTGGCGAAAGCATTGACTTCCGCGTTGCCGGCCTCTGATGAGAAGTGGTCGGAATATACGAATCCCTCGATCACGGACATGTCGGCTCCCTCATAGGAGAGCAGTGCGGAGAATCCGTCGCCGCCGAGGAACGGGACCGTGAGTCCGAGATCCCTTGCCTGGGTCGCCGCATCGTAGCACTCTGCATAGTAGTACGGGAAGAACACTGCTTCGGGAGCGGCATTCGCGATGTTGGTCAGCTGCGCCTTGTAGTCGGAGTCGCCGGTGGCGTAGCTCTCGGTGGCTACTATCTCCATCCCTATCTTTGCGCATTCATCCTTGAACGCTTCATAAAGGCCGGTGGAGTAGGCATCATTGTTCGCATAGAGGACAGCGACTTTGCTCATGCCGAGGACTTCCTTTGCGTAATCAGCCAGTTTTACGCCCTGGAAAGAGTCCTTGAAGCATGTCCTGAAGAGGGCGTCGCCGTAGGATGAGAGGGCATCGCCTGTGGCCGATGCCGTGATAAGAGGCAGTCCGTCTGCCGCAGCAGCCTGCGCAACGACTTCAGTCTCGCCTGTAAGGACAGGTCCGACGATCGCGCAGACTTCGTCTACGGTAGCCAGTCTCTCGTAGGCGTTCTTGGCCTTGGCCTTGTCGCCTTCGGAGTCCATTGCGATGAACTCCACCTGACGGCCGTTGATGCCGCCGTTCTTGTTCAGCTCTTCGAAGTACATCGCCGCGCCGTTCATAACGGCGTTTCCGTACATCGAAGTCGCACCGGTAAGAGGTCCGATGAAACCGATCTTATAGGTCTCGGGCTCTTCTTCCTTCTTTGCGCCGCAGGAAGTGAGCATCATCGTGCACATTACCGCGAGGAGCAATACACTAACAAACTTTTTCATTTTTCCCTCCAGATCATTAACGGATGAAAAAACTCCGGGGATGTGCTTCCCCGGAGTCCCTGACTTTCTTTGGGCTTCAACTTTCCGTTCCGGTTCGCACATAAAATCTTCCCGCTACAATAACAAGCAGGTCAATTATTACGATAAGCAGCGAACTGTGGAACATCTGCTGAATTTCCTTCCGTGATTTTTTATAGGTTACCGCTTTAAACACCTAAAGTCAAAGCAAATATGCAACTCTCTTCCAACTTCGTAACAAAAGGATATTATGCATATCAAATGAATATCGTTTTTGTCTGTATTGCACAACTGACAGGTTACAAGTTGTTGAAAACAGAGCCCTCCGGTCAGTTTCTGCTGAAAAGATCCTTTCCCCTCTCAAAGACGGAATTCAGTTCCGCCGTGAGTTCAAAGAAAGAATCTGCGGGCTGGTGCTTAAGGATCAGCCTCCCGCTCTTATAGTCATCCGATATCTGTTCGTATCTGTCCCTTGCGACTCTGACGCTGTCGGTCCAGGAGAAATAGAGCTCATCCATCGCCTTTTCTCCTATGCTCTTCATCAGCTCCGGCTCATAGCACAGCCTCGTCATCATCGCCGCGGCGGAAGCCGGATTCTCATCGACCAGTACGGCGTTCTCCAGATCTTTCACTCCTTCAGCCGCGGCAGATCCCCTGAGGAGCATGCTTCCGAGACCGCAGGCGGCGGCCTCCCTTACAACGATGCCGTTTGTATCGAAATCCGAAAGGAAGACGAACAGGTCGGCAAGTCCGTAGTAGGTCCTCAGCACCTCCCGGTCGTGTATAGCGTCAACGAATATGCATTTATCGGCGATCCTGATCCTCTGCGCATATCTGATCACGTCATCCCGGTCCTGTCCGCCTCCGACGCACATGAACCTGAAATCCTTCCCGGTGCTCTTAAGGGCGGCAAGTGCATCCAGCACGGTGCGCAGTCCCTTGTACCACATGATCCTTCCGACGAACAGGAACACCGGCACCCCTTCGGTCAGTCCGTACTGCTGTCTGAGCTTTTCCACTTCCTCCGGGACCGGCTTCCTTCTGGGGAAATCGACGCCGTTGTTCATGACCCTGTATTCGCCGTGGAAACCCAGCGAGCGGAGGTTCTTTCCGGCGCCTTCGCTGACGACCCAGACCTCGTCGCACGCCTCTATGTTCTTTATCATGGCGTTGCACGTCATGTCCTGCAGCAGATGGCTCCTGAGAGCCCTTGCTATGTCTATATCGAACTTGGTGTGGTAGGTGAATACCACCGGTGCCGGGACCGATTCGCGGAACGTCCTTCCCATGAAGGTCGACGATGCCGGGCAATGGGAATGGTAGATGTCGGGCTTGAATTCCTTTACGGCATCCAGCGCCGCTCCCGCGAAGGGAAATCCGGTCCTGTAACCGACGAACTTAGTGGTATCGAAGCTTGGATACCTTATGACCTTATACGGGTAATCATCCACCACGTCCGGGTACTGCGGCACCGCAACAGTCACCTTGTCCCCGAACGAAGTGAGATTCTCCGCATAATTGATGACGGTGTTCGCAACGCCGTCTATCAGCGGTGGAAATGAATCGTTGAGCAAACAGATATCCATCTGCCAATACTCCTCTCATAAGAGCGGTATCATCTCCGCGAGATCATCGAATACCGCATCAGGTTTTACGTCCGACTTCGCAATATCCTCAAAATGTGTCTCTCCCGACAGGACAAGGATGCCGTTTGCACCGTTCCTGACTCCGGTGGCAACATCGGTGTACAGCCTGTCTCCCACGAAAGCCACTTCCTCACGCTTGTATCCCGTCCTTTCAAGGACCATATCAACAGTCTCCCTGAAAGGTTTGCCGAGATACCTCGGTTCTTTGCCGGTGGAAAGCGCAATGCATGCGCACATCGCTCCGCAGTCCGGTATGAAACCTGTCTCAGTCGGGCAGTTGATGTCCAGATGCGTGGAAAGAAACTCCGCACCTTCTCTGATATATGTGCAGGCTCTTTCCAGTTTATGGTATGTAAGCTCCGTATCGAACGCCGCGACGACGATATCCGGCTGCTCATCATATACAAGCGGTATCCCCGCAGCCTCGAATTCCGCGATGAGGGCTTGCGTCCCCATCAGGTATACGGTCTTTCCTTTTCTGCTGGTGTTGAGGAACTCAGTGGTGACGTCCCCGGATGTCATTATGCCGCTCCTGCCGATGCTGCATCCCATCCTGTTCAGCTTATCTATATAGAGCGAGACTGACTTTGAACTGTTGTTAGTGAAAAAAATAAAGTCTCTCCCGGTGTCCCTGACTCTGTCCAGGAACTCAAGGGAGCCCGGTATGAGATTCTCTCCGAGATAGAATGTTCCGTCCATGTCCAGCACGAACAGCTTTATCCTGTCCAGCACCTTTTTTCTGTCGTCCAATTTGATCTCCTGTCTGTAACGCGGCACCGCAGATGCCCGATATGATCTTCTTTTTAAATGATTATACCATTACGGCTGTTCGATTGTATTCTCAAATCATTTATCGGATAATTAGTGAAGTGCGAAAAAAGCTAAACAGGAGAATCACAGTGAAAACATCAAAAGATCTTAACAGGAAAGACAGTCCGCTCATCTTCTACATCTTCTATTTCGTGGTGTTCTTCGGGAACGCCATACAGGGAACGTTTCTTACCCTTTATCTGACCAATGCCGGTCTTCCTCAGTCTACCGTGGGACTACTCAACGGTATCACGCAGTGTCTCTCGCTTATCGTATTACCTATAGTAGGACGTCTCGACGACAAGGCTCCCACCAAGAACAAGGTACTTTGCATAGAACTGGTGATAGCGATCGTGACTCTGATTCTCTTCAGCATGGCAAAGAACATTATCGCGATCTGCATCTTCCGTGTAGCCTACTCCCTCTTCTTCATGCCAATCGCCAGCGTATATCAGACCATCACGATGGAATACGCGAACAAGAACGGATGGGATTACGGCCCGATCAGAATGACCGGAACCATCGGCTTTTCACTCATGGCGCTCGCCGCAGGTCTGGGAATGAACAAGAACATCTCCATGATCTTCCCCTTCCTTATCGGCAGTTACATACTCACCTTCTTCCTCGCTCTCATGCTTCCCGAATCGAAGCGCGTCGAGAGGCCTGTGCAGGAGGATACCGCTCAGGGAGGAAGCGACGCTGCGAGAGTCTTCGCGATCCTCAAGAACCGCAAAGTCCGGAACGTCATGATGATGTATTTCATGTACTCATTCGCAACGTCTGTGAACAATATGTATTTCGGTCTGTATACCAGACAGCTGGGCGGTACCATGACCATGGTCGGGCTCGGCAGCATGATACTGGGCTTCTCGGAGCTCCCCTTCCATCTCGGACCCGGAAAGAGATGGCTGGACAGCATCGGACTCGAAAGATCGATGCTCGTCGTGATAACCGCAGGGATCGTACGCTGGGCGATCTGCGCCACCACGAACAACCCATGGGTCATGGTATTCACCATGGGACTGAATGGAATAATGCTCGTTCCCGTAACGATCGGTCTGGTCAAGTTCCTGTATGACAACGCCCCGGAAGACCTCAAGGTCACTGCACAGACTTCACTGCACTCTTCCATCTCTGTCGCGGCGATGCTGGCGGCAGATTTCGGAGGAAGCCTCATGCATACCATTCTGGAACATGCAGGGCTCGATCCCATCAAATATCAGTACATATTCCTGGTGCCGATCTTCGTGATCGTTCTTATCATCGGATATACCTCCATGAATAAGGGTGACGGAGAAGAGACCGCCATATAACATAATAACGGAAACGAGGAACTGCGCCGGACCGGATCTGACGCAGTTCTTTTTTTTGCGCAAAAAACAGTCCTCTTTTCAGAGGACTGTCCGCTGATCAATATGCTGTTAAAGAAAACTGTTACCTGAGGACCGGCTTGTAGGTCACCATTCCCTTGCGCCTGTTCTCTCCGGTGGGTCTCGGTCTCTCCACGTCATACTTGTGGATCGGCTCGAATCCGTTGGCCTTGAACGCCTCATAGTCGAACTCGTCGATCTCTTCCCAGGCGAGTTTGTGCATTGCGAGGAACGCTTCGCCGTAATCGCCGCCGAAGGGGGTGTTGAGGAACTCATCCACGATCTCGATTCCCATCGCCGGTGAGACATACTGAGCACCCATTGCGAGAACGTTGAGGTTGTTGGCGGCAGCTGCGCGCTTTCCTGCGGGAACGCTCTCAACTACGCCGGCCTGTACGTGTGGGCATTTGCCTGCCGCGACATGGATGCCCATGCCGGTGCCGCAGAACACGAGTCCCTTCTCATATTCGCCTTCCGAGATCTTGGCGCCGACTCTGAAGCCTACGCGGTTGAACATCTCAGTGGGGCCGTCGAGAGACTTTACGCCTACGTCCTCCACGGTCCAGCCGAGGTCTTCCAGGTGCAGCTTGACAGCTTCCTTGAGGGGGAATCCGGCTCCGTCTGATCCCATTACGATGTACTTGTCCTTGATCGTCTTCATTTTTGTATCTCTCCTTTTAGTTGTGTACTGAACGGCCGGCAGTTCCGGCCGACAGTCTGTTAAAACGTCTGATTATAATTTAATGCTAAACAGGACCCCAGTTCAATTATCACGGCCCTTCACCGTTTCAAATCGTCACATTGATAGTTTCAGCCCGGGATAATTGGTCAAATTGCAATGGGAGACCGCCGTTGCACGGCGGTCTCCCGGACTGTTCAGGTATTTTTTCATGAAAGCAGGACCGAGTCGGTCTCTTCCTGTACTCCCGCTACATCAGCAAACTTCTGCAGCAGATCGTTCTTGGTCAGCTGTTTCTTCTCGTCGCCCGATATATCAACTACGATAGTGCCCTCATTCATCATTATGAGCCTGTTGCCCAGGTTGATCGCATCGGTCATGTTATGGGTGATCATCAGGCAGGTGAGCTTCTCCTCCCGTACGATATCGTCGGAAATCTCGAGCACCTTGGCGGCCGTCGCGGGATCGAGTGCAGCCGTATGCTCATCCAGAAGCAGGAGTTTCGGTGCGGTCAGGCTCGCCATGAGAAGCGTGACTGCCTGCCGCTGTCCGCCCGAGAGCGTTCCGATCTGGGCCGTGAGCCTGTCCTCCAGACCTAACCCCAGGGCAGCGAGTCTCTCGCGGAACATCTTTTTCTCCTCGTTCGTCACTCCCCACCCGAGTCCGCGTTTTTTCCCTCTGCGAAGCGCCAGAGCGAGGTTCTCCTCCAGCTGCATCTCGGAAGCCGTACCAAGCATCGGATCCTGAAACACTCTTCCGATCAGGGATGCGCGCTTGTAGTCGGGAAGTCCCGTTACATCATTTCCGTCAATGAATATCCTGCCTCTGGTCACCGGCCACGTTCCCGCGACCGCGTT
>JAFYZG010000115.1 GCA_017548825.1 Oscillospiraceae bacterium | reverse complement strand
GTGCTGGGCGGCATGATGTCCGTTGACATGGGCGGACCCATCAACAAGGCGGCCTACGTCTTCGGCGTGGCGGCCCTGGGCTCCGGAAGGTATGACGTCATGGCTGCGGTCATGGTCGGAGGCATGGTGCCTCCCATCGCCATCGCCCTGTCCACGACCTTCTTCCCGAAGAAGTGGACCAAGGAGGAGCGCAATAACGGCTTCGTGAACTACATCATGGGCCTGTGCTTCATCTCGGAGGGAGCCATTCCTTATGCGGCGGCGGATCCCATCCGTGTCATCCCGTCCTGCATAGTCGGGTCCGCTGTGGCGGGAGCGCTGTCCATGATCTTCGGGTGCACCCTGATGGCGCCTCACGGCGGCGTGTTCGTATTCCCGACGGTAGGCAACCCGTTCCTGTACATAGTCGCGCTGCTCATCGGCTCCGCAGTCGGAGCGCTGATGCTCACCGCCCTCAAGAACGACAGGGAATAGACTTTTTATACTGACTATCCTGCATAGATGATCTGCGGCCGGCTTCCCGGGAAAGGGAGACCGGCCGTTCTTCTGTTTGTTAACAAAACAGCGGTGGAATCAGTGTCTGTGTTCCTGTACACTTAAGGCAGAACACAGGAGGTTCTGTTTTATGATAAAAGTTGCATTCTATGATTCGAAGGAATACGACGTAAGTTCCTTCCGCAAATATGAGGATCCCGACAGATTCGAGTTCAAGTTCCTCGAGACCAAGCTCACGGCTGACACCGCAAGTCTGGCTGAGGGATATGACGTGGTGTGCGTCTTCGTGAACGACACCGTGGACGCTGAGGTGATAGACAAACTCTACGGATACGGAGTGAAGCTCATCGCCCTCAGATGCGCCGGATACAACAACGTCGACGTGGAGCACGCGTTCGGGAAGATACACGTGGTGCACGTGCCGGCCTATTCGCCCTACGCGGTGGCGGAGCACGCTGCGGCGCTGCTGCTGACCTCCATAAGGAGGATCCACAAGGCCTACAACCGCACCAGGGATTTCAACTTCTCCATAAGCGGACTGACCGGCTTCGACCTGCACGGCAAGACGGCGGGCGTAGTTGGAACGGGGAAGATAGGACGGATCTTTATCGACATCTGCAGGGGATTCGGCATGAACGTCATCGCCTATGACAAGTTCCCGGCGGCGGACAGCGGCATAGAATACGTGACGCTGGAGGAGCTCTTCCGCAGAAGCGACATCATATCCCTTCACTGCCCGCTCACCGAAGAGACGCTGCACATGATAGACGCGGACGCCATCTCCCTCATGAAGAAGGGCGTGGTCATCATAAATACCTCCAGAGGCGCGCTGATAGACGGAGAGGCGCTGCTGGACGGCATCAAGGCGAGAAAGGTCGGAGCGGCGTGCCTGGACGTCTACGAGGAGGAGGCGGACATATTCTTCGAGGACAGGTCCGGTCATATTCTGGACGACGACATCATCTCCCGGCTCATCTCCATGCCCAACGTGATCGTGACTTCCCACCAGGCGTTCCTGACGGAGGAGGCTCTGGCGAACATCGCGCAGACCACGGTTGGCAACATCCTTTCCTATTACGACAACGACGGCATCTGCGACAATGAGCTGTGCTACAGATGCGGCAGCATAGAGCAGTGCCGCAGGGAGCGGAAGCAGAGATGCTTTTGAGGCCTTTCCGACACCGTACAGGAAGGTATATCAGGATCAAATAAGAGAACTGTGCGCGCATCACCCGGATATCACGGGCCGGCGTCACAGTTCTTTTTATGTCTGAAGTCGGTCATGTCTTCTGTTTAACGTGATCTGAGCGGTAACGCCTGGGAGTGGTGCCGTAGGCCTTCTCAAACTCCCTGTAGAAGTAACGCCTGTTGCTGAAGGAGAGTTCCTCCGCTATCTCGGCCGCGGTGAGATCCGTGTTGAGCAGCATGGAAGCCGCATATCTCATGGATACCGAATTGGAGTATCCGGTGAGGTTCATGCCGGTGTATTTGCGGGTGATCCGGTTCAGATAGTTGCCCGAATAGTGAAGGCGGTCCGACAGCTCCTGTCTGCCTATGCGTCCCTTTGTCTCCTCCATTATCCCGGCGATCTCCGCGAAAGTGCGTCCTTCCGCGGCGGTCCCCAGTTCCACCGGAACGGTGGAGAAGAGGTCTTTATGTGTAAGAAGACTCAGGAGACGGCAGAGAAGGCTCTTTACGAGGAAGACGCTGCCGGGCCCGGGATCCAGAAGTGTAAGGGCTATGCTGTCGAACATACCGGACACTTCGGCGCTGTCGCCGGAGGGGATAAAGTCTATGTATGACTTCCTGCCGGTGTCCGCCGAATTGAGCTCGGCGCTGAGAAACTGACCGAGATCGGTTCCTTTCCCACACATCTCGTTGGCCATATCCCAGCCGGGGAACTCCTCCCTGAGCGTCTGTTTGAGATACTCCTCCGAGAGGGACAGGGTGGCGGTGCAGAAAGGAGAGTCGTATTCCTCGTTGTGCCGGACGTTTCTGTTGAGCAGGAAACAGCTTCCTTTAGGGTACAAGTGTCTCTCCGTCTCAATACGCTGGAAGAGGGTCCCTTCCCTCACGAGGGAGAGCTCATATGTGTTGTGGGTGTGAAGCTCTGTGCCGGAAATCAGAGCTTCATACGTCTCCCGTTCCATCTCTACGTACTGATAGCTGCCGGGGGAGAAGAAACATATCCTGTAGGGCACGGGACCTTCCGCAGTGTACGAGATGAGCACCACCTGGATCGGCACTGTGCTCTCGCGGAACCCTTCCCGGGAGCGAAGATCCGACGCCTCAGAGGATACCGAGGACATCATCTCACTCAGTTTTCGCCTTTCCAGCCTCGCTTCACCGTTTCTTATCGTCAGCACCTGCATACAGGATCACCTCTTTTCCACAGATAATAGTAACATATATGCCACAAAATAGCGATAATGAAGCATATATGTGCCATTTCGGAACAGGAGCGTGACTTTATATAATAATGTCAGATAAAGGGGAAAAGGAGAATGATCATGATAAAGAAGGATTTCAACAGCGGATGGATGTTCAGCAAAAGGGGAGAGGAATCGAACGCCGTGACGGTGGATCTGCCGCACGACGCGATGCTTCATGAGCAGAGGAGCAGGGACGCACTTCCCGCAGGAGCCTGCGGATATTTCCGTGAAGGCTGCTACGATTACGTCAAAACGTTTGAGGCGCCGGCGGAATGGAAGGACGGCAGCGTGATCCTGGAGCTGGAAGCTGTCTATCAGGATTCGTCGGTATATCTCAACGGTGAGCTGCTGGAACAGCATCCTTACGGATACAGCAACTATTATGTCGACCTCAGCGGAAAGCTCAGTTACGGCGCACAGAATGAGGTCAAAGTCACAGCGGACAACAGCAATGCTCCGAACTCCCGATGGTACTCCGGAGCCGGTATAATCCGCCCGGTGCACCTGTACGTCGGAAACAGCTCGCATATAGTTCCGGACAGCGTATTCATCAGCGCGGATATGGACGGAAGAGCGGAAGTCTCGCTGGAAGTCACCGGGGGCGACGAGGTAAGAGTCATCATCTCAAGAGACGGCAAGGAGGCAGCTTCCGCCGCAGGAGCTGTGGAAGACGGGAAGGCCTGTGTACGTCTCTGCGTGGAGGATCCGCTGCTCTGGGACGCTGAGAAACCCAACCTCTATGACTGTGAAGTCATACTGCTTGACGGCGTACACGAGGTCGACAGAGACGCTTTGGAGTTTGGATTCAGAACGATAAGCTGGGGCAAGGACGGATTCAAGGTCAACGGCAGGGAAGTGCTGCTGCGCGGCGCCTGCGTTCACCACGACAACGGCATACTCGGCGCATGCGCCTTTGATGAGGCGGAGGAGCGCAGGATCCGCATCCTCAAAGAGGCCGGCTTCAACGCTGTACGCTCATCCCATAACCCCGCCGCCAAGGGGATGCTCCGCGCGGCGGACAGGCTCGGCATGTACATCATGGACGAGACCTTCGACATGTGGCTGGTCAAAAAGAATCCCGGCGACTACGGCGGAGACACCTTCCGCGAGTGGTGGAAGAGGGACACCGAAGCCATGATCCGCAAGGACCGCAGCCATCCTTCCGTCGTGATGTATTCTATAGGAAACGAGATCTCCGAGATCGGAGTTGCTGAGGGACAGGAATACTGCAGGAAGATGGCTGCTTTCGTAAGGGATACCGATCCCACCAGACCTGTGACGCTCGGCATGAACCTGATGCTCGCCGCTTCAGCATC
>JAFYZG010000114.1 GCA_017548825.1 Oscillospiraceae bacterium | reverse complement strand
GGTGGAGCCCACGTACTCCGAAGTTCAGAGCGTCGTGGACAGATGCAACGAGCTGGAAGCCGACATGCTGATCGCGGTCGGCGGAGGTAGCGTCATAGACGCCACCAAGCTGGTGAGCCTGCTCATTAACAGCACCGTAACCGTCAAAGACCTGCTGGACGACCCGCTGGCCGCTCACAAGACCGTGAAGGTCATCTGCGTGCCCACCACGGCGGGGACCGGCGCGGAGGCCACCCCCAACGCCATCGTCGCGGTGCCCGAGAAGGAGCTCAAGGTCGGTATAGTCAATCCCGAGATGATCTCTGACTACGTCATACTGGACAGCAGGACAACGAAGAACCTGCCCAGGTCCATAGCCGCCTCCACGGGAGTGGATGCCCTCTGCCACGCGGTGGAGTGCTTCACATCCAACAAGGCGAACCCCATAAGCGACTGCTTCGCGCTGCGGGCCCTCGAGATGATCATGAAGAATATCGTGCCCGCCTGCGACGACAGGGACGCGCTGGAAGCCAAGGAGCAGATGCTGATCGCCAGCTTCTTTGCCGGCATCGCCATCACTGCCAGCGGCACCACTGCGGTGCACGCACTCAGCTATCCGCTGGGAGGCAAGTATCACATCGCCCACGGCGTCGCCAACGCCATGCTGCTGACCCCGGTCATGCGCTTCAACCAGCCGGTGATAGGGGATAAGCTCGCGGAGGCGTACGACCGCTGCTTCGAGCCGGACGGCACGCTGACGGCGGAGCAGAAGGCGGACAGGATCATAACCCGCATGGAGGAGATAGTCTCCCACCTGAACATCCCCACCAGCCTTAAGGAGTTCAACGTTCCCGCGGAGGATCTGGAGGGACTGGTGGCGTCCGGAATGGACGTCAGGAGACTTCTGGACAACAACATGCGCGAGGTCACCGCGGATGACGCGAGAGCGATCTATCTGCAGGTCATGTGAGGAGGAGAGCGATGATAACCGCTAAAGACATAAAAGGCATCACCGTCCCGGTGCTGACTCCCATGTATGAGGACGAGACCGTCAACTACGACGAGCTCAGAAATCAGATCGAGAGACAGATCGCCGGAGGAGTCCACGGAGTGTTCTGCTTCGGGACCAACGGAGAGGGATACATCCTCAGCGAGGACGAGAAGGCCGAGATCATGAGAGTCACCGTGGACGCAGTGGCCGGAAGGGTACCGGTATATGCGGGCACAGGCTGCATCTCCACGAGGGACACCGTAAGGCTCTCAAAAAAAGCCCAGGAGATCGGCGTGGACATCCTGTCCATCATCACTCCCAGCTTCGTAGCGGCCTCCCAGAAGGAGCTTTACGACCACTACAGCGCTGTGGCGGCTGAAGTGGAGACGCCCATAGTCCTCTACAACATCCCCGCCAGGACCGGCAACAGGATCCTGCCCGAGACAGTGGGAAAACTTGCTAAGGACGTGGACCTCATAGTCGGAGCCAAGGACTCCAGCGGAGACTGGGACAACCTGATGGGATACATCACCGAGACCAGAGAGTGCGGAAAGGAATTCAGCGTCCTGTCCGGAAACGACTCTCTGATCCTCAGATGTCTGCAGAACGGCGGCGCCGGAGCGATAGCCGGGTGCGCAAACGTATATCCCGGGAATATGTCGAAGATCTACGATGCCTTCGTGGCGGGAGATCTGGAGACTGCACAGGAGGCCCAGGACGCCATTGCGTCCTTCCGCGCCGTATTCAAATACGGCAACCCCAACACCATAGTCAAAAAAGCTGTCGCGCTCCTCGGATATCCCGTGGGAGACTGCCGCAGGCCTTTCTGCTGGCTGCCCGAGGAAGGTATGGAAGAACTCAGGAAAGTGCTGGCGGAGAATAAAGAGAAAGGAATGTGCTGAAGATGGAGAATAAAAGACCGATAGTCGGAATAACCATGGGAGACCCGTTCGGAAACGGACCGGAGATCACCCTCACAGCCCTGTCCGACAGGGAGTTCTATGACCGCTGCAGACCGATAGTCATAGGCGACATGGCGTCCATGGAATACGCCCTCAAGGTCGCGAAGAAGCGCGGCACCTCGGACGTCTCCCTCAGGGAAGTGCATTCCGTTGACGAGGCGAAGTTCGAGTACGGAACCATAGACGTCTACAGCCTCGGAATAATCAAAAAGGAAGACATACCGGACACGTCGGATCTGGACGACCCGCAGCCCTTCCATCTCTGGGCGACTGAACTGGGCGGCGAAGCCGCGTTCCAGTACGTTAAGAAGGTCATAGAGCTTGCCATGGCAAAGGAGATAGACGCCACCGTCACCAACGCCCTCAACAAGGAGGGGATCCACATGGCAGGGCACAATTTCGACGGCCACACCGAGATCTACGCACACTACACAAATACGGAGAAATACAGCATGATGCTGGCCCACGAGGACTTCCGCGTGGTGCACGTGTCCACCCACTGCTCGCTGAGAGAGGCCTGCGACCGGGTAAAGAAGGACAGAGTGCTGGACGTCATCCATATCGCCGACAGCGCCTGCAGGTCCCTCGGGATAGACAACCCGAAGATAGCGGTGGCGGGGCTCAATCCCCACTGCGGAGAGAACGGACTGTTCGGCAGGGAAGAGATAGATGAGATCCAGCCTGCCATAGACATCGCGCTCTCCGAGGGAGTCAATATCCCCGACAGGAAGCCGGTGCCCCCGGATACGGTGTTCTCAAAGGCTCTGGGCGGCATGTACGACATAGTGGTCTGCATGTACCACGACCAGGGGCACATCCCCACCAAGGTGGTCGGATTCCGCTACAACCGCGAACTGCAGAAGTGGGACGCCGTGGCGGGCATCAACGTGACCCTGGGACTGCCCATCATCCGCGCATCCGTGGACCACGGCACAGGGATGGACATCGCAGGAGCGGGGCTCGCCAATGACATAAGCCTGAGGAACTCGATAGACTACGCGATACGCCTCGCGAACAACAGACAGTAAGAAAAAGGGAGGAAAAGAAATGGATTATCCTTCTTTACAGCAGCTGATGCCTGACGGCGTCATATACAGAAACGAACATCTCGGCACGCTGGAAGCGTTCCTGCCCACCGGCGGATTCAACACCGCCCACGGACCGGGGCTCCTGGAGGCCGAGAACGGAGATCTGCTGTGCGTCTGGTTCGCCGGCACCTTTGAGGGAAACGCGGACGTCAGCATAGTCTGCGCAAGGCTCCCCAAGGGAAGCGGAAAGTGGGAGGCGCCTGTCAGGGTGTCTCACGACCCGGAGCGCAGCGAACAGAACCCCAGCCTCTTCCAGCACCCCAACGGCGAGATCTGGGCTCTCTACACCGCCCAGCTGGACAGGGTGGAAGGCAAGGACAACATGCAGTACACCTCCATAGTCAGACGCCAGACCACCAGGGACTTCGGAAGGACCTGGGAGGAGCCGGAAGTGCTGTTCCCGGAGGAGGGGACATTCTGCCGCCAGCCCATCCAGATACTCTCGAACGGACGCTGGATCATGGGCACCTGGGTCTGCAGCGACAGCGAGGACGGCCTCGCGGGAGATCCCACGGCGTTCCGTGTCTCGGACGACAGGGGACAGACTTGGAGAGTCGTGGACATGCCGAAGAGTAATGGACGCGTCCATGCGACTCTGGTGGAGCTGGAGGACGGGCACCTGATCGCCTTCATGAGGAGCAGGGCTGCAGACAACATCTATTCCAGCGAGTCCTTCGACTACGGCAGCAGCTGGTCGCTGCCCGTACCTACCGAGCTGCCCAACAACAACTCCAGCATCGGAGCGGTCAAGCTGCAGAGCGGCAGGATCGCGATAGTGTATAACCCCACGCACGCTCCTGACCCGGATCCCGACGTCTGCGCGTGGCCCGGACTGAGATGTCCCGTGGCCGTGGCGCTCTCCGAGGACGGCGGAAAGACCTTCCCGCTGATCCGCCACATGGAACTGGGAGAAGGTTTCGTGGGAAGGGAGAACAGCACCAACAACCGCACCTATGAGTACCCGACCATCATGCAGTCCAGGGACGGAAGGATCCATATCGCCTATGCCTACAAGACCAGAGAAGGTGTAAAGTGGATGAGCTTCACGGAGGAAGACGTGATGGGAAAGAAGCGCGAGACCACCGGAAGATACAATCCGACCTCCGCTCAGATCACCTGAGGACAGCAATGCAGAAGCAGAGAGAGTATATAAGGACCGTGGACGGCACTGAGGTGCTGTACTACGTCTCGAGCAAAGCCAGGAGCTGGCGTCCCGCCAAGACTTTGTTCGTCTTCGCGCCGGACAGGACCGCGTCTGACACCGGAAGTCTCAGACAGTTCGCCGAATACAGCGGCTGGCAAAGGCTCGCGGAGGAGGACGGCGCCGTCCTGGTGCTTCCTGTCGCGGAGAACGGCTGGAAGAACGAGAGCGTCGACAAACTCAAAGGTATATACCGCCAGGTCTGGAACAATTCTCCATCGGCGGATCCCGATGATTTCAGGGGATCGGTATGGTGCTGGGAGACGCTGATCTTCTGCACCGGATATGACGAAGGAGCGGTGTTCGCGGGTAATGCGGCGGTGGCTCACCCCAACATGTTCGCCTGCGCCTGCATGGTAAACGGACAGCCCGATGACTATTCGGCGGGGGAGAAGCTCTCCGACCGCTGGCTGCTTCCCGACGCGTCGCCCGGATGGCAGCACAGGAACAGAGAGATACCCGTTGAGGTACTGCTGCTGAACAGCAGGGAACCGAAAGAGGCGGAGGACTATTTCCTGGGTACGGCGTGCTCGAGGGAACAGGTCACCGTTATGACCGGATCCTACGGCACCGACGAGAAGACCACCGAGCTGATCATGCGGGAATTCTCTACAAGGATACGCTGGAAGAACTCCCCGGACGGCACCGCGGCGAGATGCCTTTCGAAAGAACAGTTCTACACCTCGGGCGAATTCGAACAGGACAGCGTCGAGAACAACGGTTACACCTACGATTTCTTCTGCAAGGTGCCGAAAGGAGTCACCGACACGGAGGGCATGCCCGTCGCACTGCTGCTGCACGGACACGGCGAACCCGCATGGCTGTTCTCCTACAAAAACGGCTGGGCGGAACTGGCGGATGAGACCGGAGAGTTCCTGCTGGTGCTGCCGGATTCCCCGGAGAACTCCTGGAAGGTGGAGCGCGACGAAGGAGCCATCCAGAAGATCATCGACAAACTGGTCGAGAAGTACG
>JAFYZG010000113.1 GCA_017548825.1 Oscillospiraceae bacterium | reverse complement strand
GTCTCCCAGTACGCTCACCACAAAGGTGTCGGCTTCGTCTGTCATGTAGAGCAGTGAGTATCCCGCGTCTTTGACCTGTTCAGCCTGAGGCAGCGACTCCGCTCTGGCCACAGATTCCGCGGAAGCGTAATAGATCTTCTCCTGTTTCTCCGGCATATCCTTCACGTACTCATCCAGGCTCACGAGAGAATCTTTTCCGGAGCACTTGTATACCAGCAGATCTTTAAGAAGATCGCGGTGGATGCCGTAATCACTGACGATGCCGTACTTGATCAGAGTGCCGTACTGCTCCCAGAACTTCGCGTATGAATCGCGGTCGTCATCCATTATGGACTTGAGCTTCGTCTTTATCTTTTTCTCGAGATTGGACGCGATCACCTTGAGCTGGCGGTCATGCTGCAGCATCTCCCTGGAGATGTTCAGGCTCAGGTCGGGGGAATCCACCACGCCGCGCACGAAGCGGAAGCAGTCGGGGAGAAGGTCGGAACACCTCTCCATGATCATGACTCCGCTGCTGTAGAGCTGCAGGCCGGGCTGGTATTCTCTGGTGTAGAGGTCGTAAGGCGCTTTGCCCGGGATGAAAAGCATCGCTTTGTAGGATACCGTCCCTTCAGCATCGACCCTTATAACGCCGAGTGGCTCTTCCTGGTCATGGAAGTGGTCCTTGTAGAACTGTACGCAGTCTTCGTCGGTGACGTCGGATTTCGTCCTCTGCCAGATCGGGACCATGGAGTTGACCGTCTCCTCGTTGGTGACTGAGACGTACTTAGTTTTAGGCTTGCCGTCTTCGTCTGTCTCGCCGGTCTCCTGCTGCTCGTAGTGTTCCACGTCCATCCTGATGGGCCAGCGCACATAGTCGGAGTACTTTTTGACCAGTTCCTTGAGTCTCCAGGTGTCGAGGAACTCGCTGTAGCGTTCTTCTTCCGTGTCGGGCTTGATGTGCATGATGACTTCGGTGCCGACGTCTTCCTTGTCGAAGTCGTCGACTGTGTATCCGTCAGCTCCGGAGGATTCCCATTTCGCTCCGGTCTCTTCTCCGTATCTGTGCGAGAGCACCGTGACCTTGTCCGACACCATGAACGCACTGTAAAATCCCACGCCGAACTGACCGATGATGTCCAGATCCGGAGCGGTCTCCGCGCTGTTTTCCGGCAGATCCTGCTTGAACTGCAGAGATCCGCTTCTCGCGATGACGCCAAGGTTGCTCTCCATCTCCGCCTTGTTCATGCCGATGCCGTTATCAGACACCGAGATGGTGCGGGCGTCCTTGTCGACCTTGATCCTGATGCGGAAGTCGTCCCTGCTCATGCCGACGTTCTCGTCGGTCAGCGCCAGATAACACAGCTTGTCTATTGCGTCCGATGCGTTCGAGATGATCTCTCTGAGGAATATCTCCTTGTGTGTATAGATGGAATTGATCATAAGATCCAGAAGGCGTTTGCTCTCCGCCTTGAACTGTTTCTTAGCCATATATAGCCTCCCAATCAGAGTTGTTTTGTATTTGATCCTGCAGAGATGGTTTCGCATCGGAAAACGTCTCTGCAAACATGATTATACCACTATTATTAGCACTTGCAACATTAGAGTGCTGATTTCATTTTTAAAGCCGCAAACAGCTGCCCGGGTAACGGAAAACGATACGGATGAGGTGAGAAATGCCGAGTGTTTCTGCTATATGTCAGATGATATAATTAACTTATAAACAAATAAGAAAGGGGCGATACAGATCTATGGTAGTAATGAAGCTGAATTTCCATTCGCTGCTGCTGGGGATCCACACCAAAGTCAACGTCATCCTGCCCACCGGAAGACCTGTCTTCTACAAGGAGAGGGAGAAGGAACTGTACCAGGTGCTCTGGCTGCTGCACGGCGGAACCGACGACTGCAATGATTTCATACAGAACACGAATATCTGCCGCTACGCTGAGGAGAACAAGATCGCAGTCATCCTCCCCGAGGATGACGACGCATTCTTCACCGACGGCTATATCCAGAACGGAGGTCTCTACTTCTCCTACGTCACGGAAGAACTGGTTAAGATGTGCCGCAGCATCCTGCCGATCTCGGATAAGAGAGAGGACAACTTCGTGGCAGGCAACTCCATGGGATCCGGCGGAGCCATGAAGTGCGCCGTCCTGCATCCTGAGCTCTACGGCGCGGCGCTCATGATGAGCGGCGCCGGCATACGCATGCACAGGGCTGAGGACACCTGGGTGTCCGGATTCATGGACAAGGTGATAAACGACGAGGACGTCTCCGATTATCCCAGACCGGAGGATCCCAAGAGAGACGTGCAGATGGCCATACCGATCTATGACATACTGAGCGATCCGGAGAAGAAGGCGGCGCTCCCGCAGATGTTCTTTACCTGCGGCGGAGCCGACAGGATCATAGACGACGTCAAGAAAGGCCTGAGATTTTACGACAAGCTCGGTCTCGAGTATTTCTGGGAGGAGATACCCGGCTATCAGCATGAGTGGGATTTCTGGGACATGCAGCTGCGCAAGGCGCTGGTGGAGTGGCTTCCGCTCAAGCATGCGCCGATCATCCCCGGAAAGGAGGAAGAATAAGATGGCAGTTATCAGTATGAATCTTTCATCCGGATGCCTCCGCATGAAGACCGACGTTATGGTGGTGCTTCCGTTCTATTCCCCCTATGATATCGCGGACGGAAAGCGCGACGAGATATTCCCGATAGGAAAGAAGTATCAGGTGCTGTGGCTCCTGAACGGCGGAAACGGCAACGACTGGGACTATGTCACATACTCCAATATAGTCAGATACGCATATGAGCACATGATCGCCGTGGTGATGCCCTCCGACTACAACATGAACTACGAC
>JAFYZG010000112.1 GCA_017548825.1 Oscillospiraceae bacterium | reverse complement strand
TACATGGAAGAGATAAGGAATGCCGCTGATGAGATAGCCGCGGAGAACGGGGCGGTCATAAACTGGGACGAGCCTCTTATCGAGGCTAGGATCGATACTTTGTGAGGAATTGTTATGGGAACACCTGATTACAGGATCATGGCTAAACAGCTTGAGCTTCTTGTTGAGGAGGACAGCGGATACATGCCCGTGCTCTCCAACTGCTCCGCGCTGCTGTGGGAGCACCTGGAGGATATAAACTGGGCGGGATTCTATCTCGTCAGAGGAGACATCCTCGTCCTTGGACCTTTCCAGGGCAAGGTCGCCTGTATCCATATCGAAAAAGGCAAGGGCGTGTGCGGTACTGCGTGGGAGAGCGGGGAGACGCAGCTGGTGCCTGATGTACACGAGTTTCCCGGTCATATCGCATGCGACAGCGCATCCAACTCCGAGATCGTTGTACCTGTCGTCAGAGACGGAAAAGTCACAGCGGTCATCGACATCGACAGCCCATCTTTCGGGAGGTTCTCAAAGGAGGACGCGGAAGGACTGCAGCGGATCGCGGAGATCCTCGGAAATACAGTGGACTGGGACTGATCCTGCGTGGTTCTTTCACAGTTTATTCTTATTTATATGTTATATTTTCGCCAAAGCCATCAGAAGAAAGAGGTAATTTGAACATGGCAAGACCCAATATCATGGTCGTCGATGACGAGAAGAACATCTGCGAGCTTCTCAGACTGTATCTCGAGAAGGAGGACTTCGACGTCACCATTTGCAATAACGGCTCAGACGCCATCTCTCTCATCAGGCAGAACCAGCCCAGCCTCGTGCTGCTGGATATCATGATGCCGGTGATCGACGGATGGGAAGTCTGCAGGCAGGTCAGGGAGTTCAGCAATGTCCCGATCATAATGCTCACCGCAAAGGGTGAGACCTTTGACAAGGTCATGGGACTGGACCTCGGGGCAGACGACTACATAGTCAAGCCTTTCGACACCAAGGAAGTCGTGGCGAGAGTCAAGGCTGTACTCAGGAGATCCTCCACCGCTGATACCGAGGGCGAGGTCCGCTACGACAAACTGACGGTCAATATCGTGAAATATGAGCTCTGTGTGGACGGCAAGGTGATCGACACCCCGCCCAAGGAGCTTGAACTGCTCTATCACCTGGCAAAGAATCCCAACAGGGTCTATACGAGAGACCAGCTCCTGGACGAGGTCTGGGGCTTTGAGTACTTCGGTGACAGCAGGACCGTCGACGTTCACGTCAAGAGACTGCGCGAGAAACTGGAAGGCGTGTCAGATCAGTGGAGCCTCAAGACGGTCTGGGGCGTCGGATATAAGTTCGAGGTGAAGACTCCGTGAGGGACGGCCTCTTCAAAAAATACTTTACTATCTTCCTGGTGACGCTGATGTCCTGCACCGGGCTTTTGGGCTTTACGCTGCTTGCGATCTCAGGCGCGAACTACACTTCTGAAAAAGAGAAGACCATGTCCGCACTGGCAGCCAGGTATGAGGAACTCGCCTCCGGCGTGCTGGATCCGCAGCTGCGGGGACAGGCGGAGAGCGAACTCAAGCTGTCCGCAGCTCAGGCGGAGCCTGCGGTGATCTGTGTCACGGACGAGCAGGGAACGGTCCTTTACAAGAGCGATGACAGCCTCGTGTTCTCGCTCAAGGATTTCAATAAAGCTACAGGAACCATCAGAAAGAGCGGAAGATCATTTTCCGCGGAGTACATCTCGGGACTGTTCCTCAGCAAGGGCAACTACGTCTATGGCGTACCGGTGAGATCCGGGACCGGAGATTCGGGATATCTGTTTCTGTTCACATCGGTGGGACCGCTGTTCAGCTACCTCGGCGAGACCATGGCCACGTACGCTTTCTCGGTCGGCATCATGTTCCTGGTGGCGTTCGTCGTCATCTACACCACCACGATGCAGCTGATCAGTCCTCTTCAGGACATGTCCAGGGCTGCTGAGAGCTTCGGAAAGGGAGACTTCTCCGCCAGGATCGATGTCGAGGGCAACGATGAGATCGCGATGCTGGCCAGATCTTTCAACAGGATGGCGGAATCCCTCGACGAGTTCGAGAGCAACAGGAGGAGCTTCATAGCGAACGTCTCGCATGATCTGAGGACTCCCATGACGACCATAGGCGGATACATTGACGGGATCCTGGACGGCACGATCCCCAAGAGTGAGCAGAAGCACTATCTGGAAGTGGTGTCGGAGGAGGTAAAGAGACTTTCCAGACTTACGTCCTCTCTGCTTTCCGTGATGCGGCTGGAGGACAGCAACCAGAGCGTCGAACTCACCAACGTCGACGCGTGGGATCTCATCCTAAACATCATGTTCAATCTGGAACAGAGGATTGAAGAGAAGAAGATATATATCCCGGACCTCAATCCTGAGAGCCGCGAGGTCAGGGCCGACAAGGACATGCTCCATCAGGTCATATACAACCTGATCGATAACGCGGTCAAGTACACCCCCGTCGGAGGCGAGATCAACGTGTCCGTGACGGAGGCGAACGGAAAGACGGCGATAGAGGTCAGAAACACAGGCCAGGGCATCTCGGAAGAGGAACAGGCCAGGATCTTCGACAGGTTCTACAAGACCGACAAATCCAGAGGACTGGACAAGGGCGGCACCGGACTTGGTCTGTATATCGTAAAGATGCTGACTTCCGCCATGGGAGGGACCGTGGAAGTCGACAGCGACGGAGAGAGCTACACCAGATTTACGATAACGCTGCAGACCGCTCCTTCGACCAAGGAGAAGAGCAGCAAGGCAGCCAAGCCTGAGAAGGGCAAGACCCGGGCGGCGCGCTCCAGAAAGAATGTTTCGGAAGGGCATTCGCCGAGACTTCCCTGGGGAAACAAGAGATAAAAAACTGGCCGGAACGGTCTCTGACATAACGTCAGATCATGTTCCGGCTTATTTGATGTATAATATAAAATGATGTATTATGATCCTTCCCGGAGGAAATGAGAATGAGCAAGATATGTCCTTCGCTGCTTTCCGCGGACTTCTCAGCACTTGGTGACGAGTGCCGCGACGTGCTCGCCGGAGGTGCAGACTGGATCCATTATGACGTTATGGACGGTGTGTTCGTGCCGAACATCACCATAGGCATTCCGGTGCTGAAGAGCCTCAGCAGGAAAGTCGAGGCCTTTTACGATGTGCACCTCATGATCACCGATCCCGCGAAATATGTGGAAGAGTTCGCCGATGCCGGGGCAGGCCATATATCCTTCCATATCGAGTCGGAGAGCGACACGGCTTCGACCATCGATGCGATCCACGCCAAAGGGATCCTTGCGGGCGTGGCCCTCAAGCCGGGAACTCCTGCGGAGGAGGTGTTTCCATACCTCAAGGATCTGGATCTGGTCCTCGTGATGACTGTGGAACCGGGATTCGGGGGACAGAAATTCATGGCGGATATGTGTTCAAAGATAAAGAAGATCAGAAAAGAAGCCAACAGGATAGGCAGGAAGGACCTGCTCATCCAGGTTGACGGCGGCATCGACGCCGATACCGTCGGATACGTGGCGAAAGCCGGTTCGGACGTTTATGTGGCCGGATCCGCGGTCTTCAACAAAAAAGACAGGGGAGAAGCTATAGCTGCCATAAGAGAAGCGGCAAAGGAAGCTTCAGGAAGATAGTAGATGAAATTCAAACTGGATCCTGCGGATCTGCATCCGTCGTTCCGACCTTTCAGGGATTACCTGATCACTATGGTCCCGATCATTGCGCTTTCCACCTACGTATACGGGTGGAGAGTCCTTGTCATGCTCGGTATATCAGCGGCGGTGGCGGAAATCAGCGATCTTATAGTCGCGCTGCTCAGGAGGAACACGCTGGATCTGTCGGACCTCTCAAGCGTAACTATGGCGTGGGTGTTCACGCTGCTC
>JAFYZG010000111.1 GCA_017548825.1 Oscillospiraceae bacterium | reverse complement strand
TCTTCTGGATGATCCAGGAGTTAAGGCAGTCAGAACTATCGATGAGACGGTCAACAGACTGAAAGGAACCGAAAAAGTCAGCATCTTCCACGGAAGAGATCTGTTCGCTTACTGCGCAGCCAGACTCGCTTCCGGCATCATCGATTTCGAAGGCGTCGGTCCCGAGTATCCGGTCGATGAGATCGTAAGATATCCTCAGGCCGCATGGTCCGTATCAGAGGGAAAAGCGGAAGGCACCATCACCGGAATGATGCGCACTTTCGGGAACCTCGAGACCAGCATCCCGGTATCCGCAGCTGAGGAAGCAGGGATCCTTCCTGAGACCGACATTCATGTAGTGATAACATCAGCCTCCGGCACCGTATATGATTCTTTCGTTCCATACCGTCCCTCTTTCGGATGGGTGCCTCAGGGAGAAGAAGTCGTCTATAACGGCAGTGACGGCGTGCTCGGCATAGGAATCAACCTGGGCAGCTTTGCCGAGAAATACAGGATCACCCTGTCCGATCAGCTCACTGTTACAGTCGCAAAGGAGCAATAGCATGGGATATGTAGTCATCCAGACCGACTTCGGCAGAGGCGGCTCCGGCGCGATGGCCGGCGTCTGCAAACTTGTTGACAGAAGCGTCAGAGTTTATAACATCACTCATGAAGTACCAAAGTTCGATGTGGTCGCCGCCGGTCACAATCTGACAGAAGTTATCCCCTACTGGCCGGAAGGCACCGTTTTCGTGTCAGTCGTCGACCCCGGGGTCGGGACGGCCAGGAAAGCATGCGTTGCCCTTACGGAAAACGGCAGATACGTAGTGACCCCAGACAACGGCTGTCTTGAAGAGATCCGGAATACATACGGGATCGCTGCAGTCAGAGAGATCGACCAGAGCGTAAACAGATACAAAGGCAACGAGTGGTCCTTGAAGTCCGATATCTTCCACGGGAGAGATGTTTTCGCTTACTGCGGAGCCAGACTTGCCAGCGGAAAGATCTCTTTCCCAGAAGTCGGTCCCGAGTACCCTGTCGGAGATATCGTAAAACCATAGATCAACGTTCAACGAAAAACGAAATAAAACCGGACAGCGGCACTGACGCCAGACTGTCCGGTTCTTTTTTGAATATCAGAGGATCTCTTCTACCGCTCTATGGAAGACATCGACCGTCTCCTGTGAAAGTTCGATGTGTTCGTCCGGTACATTCTCCTTCAGTTTCATCCCCCACTCATGCAGGGAGAAATCATATGCTCTGCGGAAATCTCTTGCCGGCATCGATCCTGTGATCACCTTTGTAAACACCAGCGCAGTCAGGTAATCCCCATCCGGAGATGCATGTTCTCCGTCTCTCCAGTACAGTTCAATATCCGCGTCGTCCTTAACCTTCTTCCAGATCTCACCTACCGAGGCCAGTCTTGCTCCTGTCTCTCCGGCTATATAGTGATATCTTCTGTTCATCTCCGCCTGGTGTTCCGGCATGCTTTTCTCCGCCCAGGTCTCAAAGATCACAGGGACTGTTCCCGCAGTTCTGCAAAGCTCTGTGATCTTCCTGACATTCTCGTACGTATCGTCTTCCGATGTCATGGGATGAGCGACTTCCTGCATCACGCAGTAGTCATACCCTCCGTGAAGGATATTGAACCTCACTGCGAAGTACTCCTCGCTCATATGCCATTTCAGCGATCTTCCGCCGTAAGCCAGCATGACGCACTCGCATTCTTCTCCGGTCACCTCCCTGACCATATCCCTGACAAGCGCAGGCATATCGTTCATGAAGGTATGGCTGTTACCAATGAATAGGATCTTCATTTCAGTTTCTCCTGCTGTTATCAGTAGATCAGCGGGTCGGAATTATCTCAAGCCAGTATCCGTCCGGATCCTGGATGAAATAGATACCCATGGCGGGATTCTCGAAACAGATGCATCCCATCTCCTCGTGAAGTGCATGCGCTGCTTCAAAGTCGTCAGCGCGGAACGCCAGATGAAACTCCTCCTCTCCTATATCATAGGGCTGCGGATGATCTTTGAGCCAGGTAAGTTCAAGCTCGAACTCGCTGCATTCGTTTCCTACGAAAACGATGATGAATGAACCGTCTTTTGCGACATTGCGGCGCTTTTCCTTCAGGCCGAGCGCCTTGTCATAGAACGCCAGCGACCTGTCCAGGTCTGCTACGTTGTAGTTTTCATGGATCATTTTGAATTCCATGGATTTCTCTCCTTTCACAATTCCCAGTGTGTTTCTTCTGCGGTATCCAGCAGGATCGTCCCCGACTCAATCATTACGGGCAGTTCTCTGAACCTCTCTACGACGCTCATGTCTTTCCAGAAATGCATCGGCAGGACATACTTCGGCCTGCAGTGCGAAATCAGCAGTTCCATTCCATTTGCGTAGTTGCCTTCCAGACGGTCATCCAGAACGGCAAATGCAACGTCTATGGGTATTCCCTCGATACGGGCTATCTCCCGGCGGAATACTGTTTCCTGTTCAGCGAGCCAATCCGGATCCTCTCCGGGCCAGTTCCACCAGTGCAGATCTCCGGCATGAAAGATCGTAATATCCGATGCAGCGACAAGAAACGCCACACCTTCGTCGGTGGAAAGCAGCGTCTGTACTGTTCCCAATCCCGGGATCTCATATGTCATGTCCGCATCCGTATATAAAACATCCAGATCTCTCGGAACAGCGGGATCTCCCGAGATATCGAACGACAGGATATATCTCGTCCGGGGATGGATATCCGCCAAAGAGAATATCTCCGGATTGAAATGATCCGAATGCGAATGACTGGCAAACACGTACAGCGGCTTATCATTCGGTCTTTCTTTCACGAACGAAAGGCCTCCCCTGTAGTAATCGAACAGCAGCATAACGCTGTCCAGTTCGACGAAGAACCCGCTGTGTCCCAGATAATCGATCTTCACTGAAGGTATCACTGCTCCTTTCCGTTGTGACCCGAGCCCTGCGGCAGCTTTTCTCTTTCTTCTATTATACAGAAAACAGGACCGTATGGTCCTGTTTCGTGTAACTGGTGGAGGTGAGGAGAATTGAACTCCTGTCCGAAAATCTGTCCGCACAGGTGTCTCCGGGCGCAGTATGTCCTTTGGATTTCCCTCGCCTGACGCAGGCATACATGCTTCAGGTCCGGTAGCTTCATATTTTACATGGCGGATCTCAAAGCTTTGATCCGCTCACGTTCACCGCATGATTCTACGCCGGAATAAGCTATGCGGTCTCACAGACCCCGACGAGCGGCATTAAGCCGCTATGGCAACAGGATTGTTGTCAGTTATTTTTTGTGGAGAGTTTATAGCGTTATCTCCGCCGCTGCCCGCTGCCCATGTTTCGAAATCCCCGTCGAAACCTTTACACCCCCTGATTATCTCTCGTTCAGCTTGTCAGGCTCACCGTATTCCTCACCGAACACCTCCACACGTATCGTATCTATCGTCTGAGGATCTACCGGCTTATCATTGTAATCTCTCATCACCTGAGATATCGCAATGGCAGCCTCGACATTCTCAGTGATCTTTCCGAACGCGGCATACTGTCCGTCGAGATGCGGTGCGTCATCAACCATGATGACGAACTGGCTCCCGGCCGAATCCGGATGTCTCGCTCTTGCCATGGAGAGGACTCCTGTGGTATGTGCAAGATCGTTTCCTGCAAATCCGTTTGCAGCAAACTCTCCTCGGATGGAATACCCCGGTCCTCCGATCCCTATTCCCTGGGGATCTCCGCCCTGGATCATAAACCCGGGTATCACTCTGTGAAAGATCAGTCCGTCATAAAAACCTCTATTTGCGAGACTGATGAAGTTCGCTACGGTCTGCGGCGCTATCTCCGGATAGAGTTCGCCCTTCATCACCTCGCCGGACTTCATGGTGATCGTTACTTCAGGTTTAGCCATTTATCTGTTCTCCTATTTCCTGACTTTCATAGCCCTGTCAGCCTCGCGGTTCATCTCCCTCGCGGCTTCGGCAGCGCGCTTGTCGTAATTCTTCTTTCCTTTGCACAGGCCCACCTGCACTTTGACATTGCTCCCCTTGAAATAGAGAGACAACGGCACCAGTGTCAGTCCGTCCTGTTTGATCCTGTAATGCAGCTTTATGATCTCCTTCTTATGCATCAGGAGACGTCTCACTCTCAGCGGATCCTTGTTGAAGATGTTTCCCTTGTTGTAGGGACTTATATGCATTCCGTAGACCTTGAGCTCGCCGTTGTCTACCCTGCAGTAGCAGTCCTTGAGGTTTACTCCTCCTGCGCGGATGGATTTGACCTCGGTGCCCGCCAGTTCTATGCCTGCCTCGTAACTCTCCAGGACGAAGTAATCGTGGCGCGCTTTTCTGTTATCGGCGATCGTTCTGTGGCCTGACTGCTTATCAGCCGCCACGTCTGCCTCTCCTTCCTTCAGATCTCGCTTCTTCCTTCAAGTGCCTTGAAGAGCGTCATCTCGTCCGCATACTCCAGGTTCCCCCCTACGGGAACTCCGGTCGCCAGTCTTGTAACCCTTACGCCCAGCGGCTTTATCAGTTTCGAGATATACATGGCGGTGGATTCCCCTTCCACTGTGGGGTTTGTCGCCATGATGACTTCCTTTACCGAATCGTCTGCAGCCCTGGTTATGAGCTGCTTGATGAACAGCTGTTCCGGCCCGATGCCGTCGAGAGGACTGATCAGTCCGTGGAGC
>JAFYZG010000017.1 GCA_017548825.1 Oscillospiraceae bacterium | reverse complement strand
TCTCTGATCTGCCTCTTGGCTTCCGGTGTGAACTCCACGTCATTGCCGCCGTACACCTTTGTGACTATGTCGCCGATCTTCTGCTCGATGGGCTCGTCAACGTCATAGGAGAAGCGGAAATCAGGAGTCTCTTCCTCGCAGAGCCTCACGACTTCCTTCGCAAGCTCTTCGCCGCCCTTGCCGCCTTCCGCCCAAACGGTGGAGAGGACGGTGTTGACTCCGAGCTCGCGGCACTTGGCTATGAGCATCTCGATCTCTGCGTCGGTGTCGGTGGGGAAGCGGTTTACTGCTACCACGCAGGGCAGTCCGTAGACGTTCTTGATGTTGGACACATGCCTGAGCAGGTTCGGGATGCCCTTCTCCAGAGCTTCCAGATCCTCGGTCTCGAGCTGCTTCTTGTTGAGTCCGCCGTGCATCTTGAGAGCGCGGATGGTGGCTACGATGACTACCGCGTCGGGTACCAGTCCGGTCATGCGGCATTTGATGTCCAGGAACTTCTCCGCGCCGAGGTCAGCGCCGAAACCGGCCTCAGTGATGGTGTACTCGCCGAGCCTGAGGGCCATCTGGGTGGCCATTACGGAGTTGCAGCCGTGGGCTATGTTCGCGAAGGGTCCGCCGTGCACGAACGCGGGGGTCCCTTCCAGCGTCTGTACGAGGTTGGGCTTGATGGCGTCCTTGAGGAGGGCTGCCATTGCGCCGGTGGCCTTGAGGTCGTTGGCCGTAACGGGCTGTCCGTCTGTGTTATACGCGACGATGATGCGTCCGAGACGCTCCTTGAGGTCGGTGATGGATGTGGCCAGGCAGAACACAGCCATGATCTCGCTGGCGACCGTGATGTCATATCCGTCCTCCCTGGGGAAGCCGTTGGATCTGCCGCCGAGTCCGTCAACGATATTGCGCAGCTGTCTGTCGTTCATGTCGACGCATCGCCTCCAGGTGATGCGTCTGGGATCGATGTTGAGCGCGTTGCCCTGATGGATGTGGTTGTCCAGCATCGCGGCAAGGAGGTTGTTCGCAGCGCCGATGGCGTGGAAGTCTCCGGTGAAGTGCAGGTTGATGTCCTCCATGGGGACGACCTGGGCGTATCCGCCGCCTGCTGCGCCGCCCTTGACGCCGAATACCGGTCCGAGGGAGGGCTCGCGCAGAGCAACGATGGATTCCTTGCCTATATGGCGCAGTCCGTCTGCGAGTCCGACAGTAGTGGTGGTCTTGCCTTCGCCGGCCGCGGTGGGGGTGATGGCGGTGACCAGCACCAGCTTGCCTTTTTTGTTTTCCGTTTCCTTGAGAAGGATCGGATCTACCTTTGCCTTGTAGCGCCCGTACTGCTCGAGATATTTATCGTCGATGCCCGCTTTCGCGGCGATCTCCTGTATCGGGCGGAGCTCACATTCCTGAGCGATCTCAATGTCTGTCTTGTAAGCCATTGTGCACCTCGAAATAGAATAGTTAGTTAAGAAAAATCATCAATGGATATTTTCACATATTTATGATGTCTATTCAATCTTCAGTTTGATTCTTCAGCATTTTATCACAAAGAAGGCTTTCCGTTATGTATATGGTGTCAATTGACCGAAAATGATGTTAAAAACTACAATATAGGCATACAGTGTATATTTTTACGGGGCGATTCTCCAGAAAAGAAGATGAAGGAAGCCCCGTTTTTTTATTTATCAATGCTGTAACAGACGGCGTAAGCGATACGCCGACAAGAATATAGGCAAACAAGAAAGTGAGGAGTTTACAATGGCAAAGTACACACAGCTTGCTGCCGATATCCTCAAGGCCGTAGGCGGCCCGGAGAACATAGGCAGTCTGACCCATTGCATGACCCGACTTCGCATGACTCTCAAGGACATGTCAGTGCCCGTGGATGAGGAAGTCAAGAAGATCCCCGGGGTCATGGGAGTCGTCAAGAACGATTCCCTGTATCAGGTCGTTGTCGGGACGGACGTTGAGATGATCTACAACGAGATACTCAACGCGGCGCCTTCCATCGCGGGCAAAGGATCCGTACCGGATGATGCTCCCAAGAAGGCCGATAACGAAAAGAAAGCATTCGGAGGAAAGATAATAAACTATATCTCCACCTCCATCACGCCCACGCTGCCCGTTCTCATCGGCTCCGGAATGATCAGCGCGATCCTGGCTCTGCTGGCCAACTTCAACCTGATCGACAAGGAGAGCAGCACCTATGTACTGCTCAACGCTCTGGCCAACGCGGCGTATACATATCTGCCCGTGCTGGTGGCCTTCGCGGCTGCCCGCAGGCTCAAGACCAATGAGTACGTAGCGGCATTCATCATGCTGGCGCTCTGCTCCGCATCCATCACCGGAGTCGAGGGACTTAAGCTGTTCGGCATCCCGCTCACAACGGTGAAGTACACATCAAACATCGTGCCCGCTCTGATCATGGTGCCTGTCATGGCATTCCTCGACAAATATCTGCAGGAATACATCCCGACGGTGCTCAAGAGCGTGCTGCGTCCCTTCATCCTGTCGGTCTGCATGTTCAGCCTGACGCTGTGGGTGCTCGGACCCATCGGAACATGGATCGGCGCAGCGCTTGCCAAGTTCTGCGTATGGCTGACCAGTTTCGGCGGCATCAGCATGGCGATCCTTTCCGCGCTGCATCCGCTGCTCGTCATGGTCGGAATGCACACGGTCATCACTCCGCTCATCGTCAACGAGATCACAACAGTCGGATCTTCGCTGCTCTTCTCCAAGGCTCTTGCCGGTAACCTGGCGATCGCCGGTGCGGCTCTCGCCGTCGGTGTAAAGGCCAAGAAGGAAGAGAACAAGTCCGCTGGTATCTCCACAGGTATCACAGCTGCACTGGCAGTCACAGAGCCCGCTCTCTACGGATGCCTCATCCGCCTCGGCAGGCCTTTGATCTCCGCCATCATCGCAGCAGCCATTACCGGCGTGTTCATCGGGATCTTCGACGTGCGCGCATACGCGACCGCTTCCTGCTCCTTCCTGACGCTGCCCATATTCCTCGGCGGTCCGATGAGCAACTTCTACCTCGCGGTAGCAGCAGCAGTCATCGCCTTCGTGCTGGGCTTCGTGATCACATGGATCATGGGATTCGATGAGGAAGAGACCGAATAACTGAAAGGGGAGCTCCGTGGAGACTAAGAGTATAAAACCATTTCCGGAAGGCTTTCTCTGGGGAGCCTCCACATCGGCCTTCCAGGCGGAAGGCGCCGCCCACGAGGACGGCAAGGGACTGTCGGTCATGGACGTCCGCGTCCAGGACCCGTCCATAACCAACTATGAAGTAGCCAGCGACCACTACCACAGGTTCAGGGAAGATGTCGCTCTTATGAAGGAGATGGGCCTCAAAGCCTACCGCTTCTCCATCGCCTGGACCCGCATTTTCCCGGAAGGGAACGGCGAGGTAAACCAGAAAGGCGTCGACTTCTACAACGAACTGATAGACGAGCTGGTCGCGGCTGATATCATTCCGATCGTAACGATCTATCACTTCGAATATCCGCAGGGACTGATCGACCAGTACGGCGGATGGCTGGACAGGCGCAGCATCGACGACTACGTCAACTACGCCTCCTTCCTGTTCAGGACATACGGAGACAGGGTAAAATACTGGCTCACCGTCAATGAGCAGGACCACGTGGTCCACATGCCGTTCCGCATAGGCCTTCAGAAGGGAGACGTAAAGGTCACCAAGAAGGCCGGATTCCTGGCGAACCACAACATGTGCGTCGCAGCTGCCAAGGCCATCGCCGCATGCCACGAGATCGTGGAGGGAGGAAAGATAGGACCCGCTGTATGCTTCGACATGATGTATCCCACCTCAAACAAGCCCGAGAACGGACTTGCCTGGATGGACGCCATGGATATCCGCAACTACTACGTTCTGGACATGAACGTTCACGGCGAGTACAACGGAGTATTCAGAAAGTATCTGGAAGACCGCGGCTGGATGCCGGAGATTTATCCCGGGGACATGGAGCTCATGAAGGCAAACAAGCCCGACTTCGTAGCCTTCAACTACTATGCCTCCAAGAGCGTCTCCGCTTATCCCAGCGACGATGAGCACAGAATGGGGGAGATCGTGGGAGATCTGCTCCCGGAGACAGACCCCGGCGTGTTCAAGGTCGTTAAGAACGAGAACCTTAAGGCCACTCTGTGGGGATGGGAGATCGACGATATCGGTCTGGAGAGCGTCTGCAGACTGCTCTGGGACCGCTACCGTCTGCCACTTCTCATCACGGAATGCGGTTTCGGAAACAAGGAGACGCTGCCCGAGGACAAGATGGTCAGGGACGACGACAGGATAGATTACCTGTCCCGCCACATCAAGGCCGTCCAGCGCGCCATGAACGTGGGAGTGCCCTTCATCGGGTTCTGCGCATGGTCCTTCATGGACATCATCTCCGGACACTCCGGATTCTCCAAGCGTTACGGATTCGTATACGTGAACCGCGACGAGCATGACCTCAAGGACATGAACAGATACAAGAAGAAATCTTTCGGATGGTATCAGAAGGTGATCGCCACCAACGGCGAAAGCCTCAATGAGTGACACTTTAGGAAATAGTAAAGCCGGGAAGCCTGATGGCCTCCCGGCTGTTTCTTTACAGAAAGATTCTCAGACTGTGATGCCGTCCAGCTCTTCGGTGAGCCTGCAGATCTCGTCGATGACAGAACCGATGTAGTCGATGGTCGCGTTGAGCGGTCCGTCTGTTGTGATGTCGAAGCCGGCGATCTTAGCGAGACCGACCGGATCCTGTGTGGCGCCGGCCTTGAGGAATCTCTTCCAGTCGTCCACAGCGGGCTGTCCCTCGTCGCGGATGCGCAGCATCGCCTGCGTTGCGACAGTGAGGCCTGCGCTGTAGGTGTAGGAGTACAGACCCATGTAGTAGTGAGGCTGTCTCATCCAGGTGAGTTCCGCTCCTTCCGGGATCTCCACCGCGTCGCCCCAGAACAGTTCCAGATTGCGGCGGAAGATGTCGCTGAGGATGTCGGCATTGACGCTGCCGCCCTCGTCGATGATCTTGTAGACTTCGCGCTGGTACCAGGCCTCCCTGAGGTGTGTGACGAAGTTGTGATAGTAGGTGTTGCTTATCTGGTTTGAGAGCACCCATCTGCGGAAGCGCTTGTCGTCGCTGCTGTTGACCAGCTGGTTTGCGAGGATGAGCTCGTTCATGGTGGAGGGAGCCTCAACCAGATACATGGAGGGATCGCAGTCATAGAAGGACTGTTCCGCGTCGCCGTACCTGGACTGGCCAGCATGGCCCAGCTCATGAGCCAGGGTGAACACGTCGGACATGCGGTCGTTCCAGTTGAGCAGGATGAAGGAGTTCTGGCGGTAGATGCCGGAGCAGAATCCGCCGGTGCTCTTGCCGATGTTCTTGGCGAAGTCGACCCAGCGCTCCTTATAGGCTCTGTCTACCATGTCGACGTAATCGTCTCCGAGAATGGAAAGACCTTCTCTGATGTATCTGTGAGATTCTTCTATAGTGACCTTGGGATCGTATTCCGGATCAACAGCGATCTTGAGATCAGCGAAGGTCATTTTGTCCAGCTTGTGGATCTTTCCGAGAAGGGTGGCGTATCTCCTCATGTGGGGAGCCAGTCTCTCGGTGATCACGTCGATCTGGCGGTCGTACATCTCGCGTGTGACCTTCTGATAGGACAGAAGGCTGTCAAACACGTCCTTATAGCCGCGCAGCTCCGACATGGTCTTGTCGTAGGTAACGCAGGCATTGTAGGCGGCAGCTGTGGTGTTCTCGTATTTCCTGAGGGTGCCGTAGAAGGCCTTGAAAGCGGCCCTGCGGACGTCCGTATCCGCCTCCAGCTCGTAGTCGTCCTCAAAGAGGGAATAGCCCAGAGGATACTCTTTTCCGTTCACTGTGAAGGGATCGAAGGCTATGTCCGCGAGCTTGAGGGTGTTGTAGATGGTGTAGGGCACTTCAAGCGTCCTGTCGAGGGCGGTGAGGACCTTCTCGGTCTCGGGAGAGAGCATGTGCTCCTTCTTTTTGATGAGATCCTGGAGATATACCTTGCAGCCCTTGGCCATGTCAACGGCTTTCTTGAGCTCTTCATCGGAAGCCAGCAGTATCTCGCTGTCGATGAAGGACAGGTCGGTGAACATGCGGTTGGTCTCGTCGCCGACCTTCTCGTTAAGCTCGCGGATCTCGTTGTCTGTGTAGTCAACTTCCTGGGCAAGACCGGTGTAGGACATGATCCTGATGACGTCGGGAAGGATCTTTTCCTGGTCATCCAGGCATGCAACGATGTTCTCGGCCGTATTGAGCCTGCCCTGGAAGGTCTCGACAAGCTTCTTCACAGCTGCCTTGGTCTTATCAAGAGCTGCCCACATGGCATCGTCGTTGGGATATATCAAGGTAAGGTCCCAGGTCTCGTCGACCGGG
>JAFYZG010000110.1 GCA_017548825.1 Oscillospiraceae bacterium | reverse complement strand
GATATACTGCCTGGAGCAGTTAAGAATCTCTGCAGCTTCCGCCGCAGTGATCACCTGCTCGGCAGCATAGCGACGGAAATCCTCCGGACAAAGAGGGATCAGTTTCCCCATCGTATAGAGGGTGCTATCGGAAATGACCAGATTCTCATCCCATCGTATCCCGTGACCGCCTGTCTGGATTTGAACGCGGTCAAAGTAATCCGGCCTCTTCATCAGGACTTCAAAGCTGCGATGGCTGGAGAAATAGCTCGTCATATCGCATCTTCGGACAGTGCCATCACGGAAGAATACAAGAAGGTTGAAAGCGGAAAGCGGGACGACCTCCTCGATCCGTTTCACAAAACGCTTTACGATCAGTTCCGGGAGGTCTTTCTCACGTATGGGAACAAGATAGTAGTCGTCCTGAGCACATCTACCCATGGCAAGTATCAGAAGACCGTATTCATCGTACTCCTTCAGTCCGTTATCCCGAAGCACCTGGGAGATGTTCTGCCTGTCAGGCGGAACAATGCGTTGCTGCACCCACAGCCGACTCCAATAGGAATTAATGCTGGTTTCGCCCTTCCGCGCAAATGAGGAAAGAACCATCGGCGTCTGCCAGGGATCCGCATTCTCAGGGAGCTCGATATAGAATTGCTTCGCGTTTTCATAATAGAGCAGATAAGCCAGGTCTTTTCCCGACAAATCAGTCTCATCGCGTATGGCAAAAATCTTCATAATGGCACCAGCGTTTCCAAATCATATCCCAGATCTTGTCCAAAAGGGACTGAGAAATAATACCGTCCAGCCCCAGCAGCAGCTCGGCGCGATCTTGCTCACGAAGGCTGTTCAGCACCGGAAGGTGACCAGCAGGGATCATCTTCAGATTGTCGGCAGCCGACCTTGATCCGATATACGATTGAATAGGCCGGTCTTCCATAACATCGAATTTGCGGACGGCATCATCGGTCTGACAGGAGCAAAGCAACGACAGTCCGTGATCGAACAGAGGAGCGAGGCGAATAGTTCTCTGCTTCTTGTTTCGGAGTACTTCAATATTTGCCCCGTGCCGATCTCGATTCAGAATCAGATAGTCGACGACGAACATCTGCCATAAATAATCCGCCCAGCCCATACGGATGCAGAAGTCCAGAGGCGTTTCTCCATCTGTATGCTCGGTTTCATAGAAGGTATCCAGAGCAATCTTGTCCTCGCCCTTTTGCTTGAAATCCTCGGAAGCACACAGCCAGGTTTCTTCGGTCTTCTCATTTACACGTATCTCGGCGTGGATCAGTTGATATTGCAAATGCTCTATCCCCAGCAATGAGAGAAGCCGGTCAACGATCAGTTCATTCACACACTCATGGCCGATTACGCCCCGGACATTGTCGTAATTGGAAAGCTTATAATATGTCTTCCTTCCACCCAGTTCGGAATATGCCTTAAGAAAAGAACCTGCGGTACCGGAAGAATGACGGATACGACTCCATTGTAGGTGCGTGAAGTCCTGTTTTTCTGCAATCAGTTGGTTTTGCAATGCAGTTCACCTCGGACAAGAGTATACTCAATTACTTGTCGTATGTCAAGTAATTGAGTATACTCAAGATTCCAGGCGTACATTGATCGTACTCCATGAAGCTAGTCTTCCAGCACGATAACATTGACCTTCCTGCTCAAGGCGGTGCAAGCATCCAGCGCGATGACCCTATTGCCGTAGTAGGGCGAGAAATCCTCATCCTGGCCGAACTCCGAGCCTTTGTGCTCGAACTTGAAATGACCGTATGAAGCGTGCCAGTGGCCGCACAGTACAGTCTTTTCTTCCATACAGGCCTGTGCAGCTTCCATGCCGTTAAACCAGCGCGCACTTTCCCATTCGTCCTTGCTGGCATTCCGCCATTCTGTTATATAGCTGAATTCGCTGTTTTCACAGATGCACGGAATCCAGCCGTGCACGAAAATGTAATGCTCCGTCTCGTAATAATCCAGCATGGATGGAATGATCTGCTTAAAGAACGGAGTTCTTCTGGCCGCGTCAGCAAAGCCAAAGGGCCTCCGGCCGGCTGCAGAGGTGCTGAACCCAGTCAGCTGCAGAGCGGTATCGTATGTGCCGTTGGAGACATGATGACTGTATGCTGCCCCGTGGTCTTTTGTGGCCAGGTCTACAAACAGGTCCTCATGATTGCCTTTGATCAGGATGACACGGTTGTCCTCCATCATGCTTAAGGTGAATTCCTGCATCTTCTGCGCTTCCGCGCCTCGATCAAAGAGGTCACCGAGAACGATGAGTTTATTCGGTTCTGGATCTGTAAAGAATCCCGCCTCCGCCAGTGCATTGTAAAGTGGTGTATAAAAGCCGTGCACATCGGCTGTGACATAGTATCTCATTGTCTTGCAGAATCCCCTCAGTTCTTGATGATCTCCAGGAACAGTCTGTTGAGCTCGCTCCAGTCGTTTCTTTCTTCATCAGGCACTTGTTCCAGCGCCTGCTCGACGGCTTCAATACTTTCGTCCAGATAGCGGTTGACAGCGTCAACCCTCGGAATGAGTT
>JAFYZG010000109.1 GCA_017548825.1 Oscillospiraceae bacterium | reverse complement strand
TTTTGCATCCTTCTGGAGTTCTTCCAGCACATCACCTTCGATACGGCGATGTTCAGATGGTCGCTGTTCGCCACCATAGCCCTGTTCGTTTCGGGCACGTTCCTGATCTGCGTCGGTCTCATCCGGCCGCTGCGAGAATTCGTGAACAGAGTGTTCTATATCTAGTGCGTCATCCGCGCATCATCGCGGAGCATATAGAAGAAAAACCTTTAAGTGAGGTATAAATCATGAAAAAAGTTCTTAAGAGAGTCTCCCCCGAGTCCCACGGCATCTCGTCCGCAAGGACCGAACAGCTGCTCAGAGAGCTCCATTCCCTGGGAAACGAAGTCCACGGCTTCATCATGGCAGTGGACGACGAGATCATCTGCGAGTCATTCACCGAGCCCTACGGTCCCAATATCCCCCACTCCTGCCATAGTCTCGGCAAGAGCTACACCGCGACCGCCCTCGGAATGGCCGTCACGGAAGGTCTGCTATCTGTGGAGGATCTGCTGGTGGACATCTTTGCCGATGAGATAAAGGGATTCGGCATCGAAGTCAAACCCGGCATGGAGAAGGTCCGCGTGAGAGATCTGCTCAGCATGTCCTCCGGCACCAAGGGAATGCCCCGGCTCAACGACACCTGGCTGGAGAACTTCCTGGGTTCCGAGATAGAACACGAGCCCGGTACCACCTTCCTGTACAACACCACAGGGGCCTCCGTGATCGGAGCCATAGTGGAAAAAGTCACCGGAAGAGATATGGTCACATATCTCAGGGAGACGCTGTTCCACGAGATGGGCATAGAAGACGACGAGATCATCTGGCAGAAATTCTCCGACGGACGCACCGCCGAGCCCGGTCTGTGCGCCACCACGGAAGCCAATTTGCGCCTCGGAATGCTCTACGCCAACGGCGGAAAGGCCTTCGGCAAACAGCTCATCGACCCGGAATGGATGAGAGAAGCCACCAGCCTTCAGGTGGAGAACGGCCCGGTGCACGGCGCCGACAACTCCTCCGCCGGATACGGCTGGCAGCTGTGGCTGAACACCACGCCAGGCATGTTCCGCTTCGACGGCGGTCAGGGACAGCTGTGCATCATCTGGCCTGAGAAGCACGCAGTCGCAGCCATCCACCAGTCCGGCCGCGATCCCGAGGGATGCAACAACTGCATACTGGCGATCCAGCACTTCATGGAGGAGATATCTGATGAGAAGCTGCCTGAGGATCCCGCCGCCCTGAAGTCGCTGACCGATTACGCGACCAGCAGAAAGATAGAGCCGCTGCCGGCTTCCGCTATCCCGGAAGGCTCCGAAGATCTTTTCGGCACATATTATCTGGAAGAAGGCTCCTTCGTTCCCTTCATCGAGGTCGCACCGGGCAACAGAGACTTCTGGTACCTGTTCCATGACCGCTCAATCAACCCCGAGACAGTTACAGTGGACATCCGCCCGAAAAACGACGCTGTGATGCTTACTCTTAACCGCGACAGGAAGTTCCTCTGCGGTCTGGACGGCAGATGGAAGTTCCAGGATGTAGTCAATCCTCTGGAAGGCCTCACAAGGGTGGCATGCTGCGCTGAGTTCAATGAGGACGGTTCGCTGCATGTCATCATCAAATGGCTTAACGGCTGGTCCGTATCCGACGTGCTCATCCGCAAGGGAGACCGCCCCGGAGACCTGCTTCTCACCAACACCAAGGACATGCTTCACGAGTATCTGCCTCCTGTCGTGCACGAGTGCAAGGGCAGAAAAGTCAGGCTCTGAGTCCATATTTGAACACACCAAAGGCCCGAAGATCGCTCTTCGGGCCTCTTTTTTCTATGTTACTCAGATCTCCGGATCTCTTATCGAGAGGACTTCATACTCGCCGTTCTCGTACTTTATCGATACGACGCCGCCGTTGTTTACGTATGCCTTGTCGCCGTTGACCTTGTCCAGTATAGGCATCAGCAGTCCCATAGATGCTCCGGAACTGACCATGAGGACGTTACCGCCTCCAGCCTCCTCCGTCTGCCTGCAGATCCTGTCTATCGTGTTCATCATCCTGGTCTGCAGGACCTCGCTTGTCTCAGCGGCGCCGGTCTCATCGGTAGACGCCATGACATCAGCGAATACCATGTTGCCGACCTTGCTGCGGTACTCCCTGTAGTCATAGACTCCGGTGGCCCTGCCGATGCCCTCGTTCAGAAGGACATAGCTGAGTCCGTCGTACTTGCCGTAACTGAGTTCCTTGAGGCCGTTGTCTATGCTTATCTCAGGGATGCTGCCGGTCCTGTTCTGGTCGAGTATCAGCTGTGCGGTCTCCTGTTGGCGTTTGAGCTCACTGGCCCATGCGGAATCGAAATGCACGTCCTGAAGCATCTTTCCGTCCGCTACAGCCTGTGCTATCCCCTTTTCGGTCAGGGGGCTGTTTGCCCAGCCCTGGATGACCCGCAGCACGTTGTTTACAGTCTCGCCGTGCCTGACGATATAGAGATTAACCATCTTTCTTCTCTTTCCTTAGTTCTTTCATTATGGAAGCCGGATCCATTCCCCTGCGGCTCATATCCATCATCCTGTCTATCACGGGCTTTGCATGAGCAAAATACTGCCTGAGTCCACCGCAGAGATAGTACATGCCCTCTTCCCCGTCAGCAGACCTTGCAAAGCGGTCCTTGAGGCAGCCGCCGCCGCAGGCATCGAGGTACGGGCATTCCCTGCACTCGGCAGTCAGCGCGGTCCGCTTGGACTGACCGAAGTCATGCTGGAACTGGCTGGTCAGCGCGTCCTCCAGCCTGGTGGAAGGCATGGTGCCCAGTCTGTGGTCCGTATCGACGAAATGGTCGCAGGAATAGATACCTCCGTCTTCCTCGACTACCAGCACTCTGCCGCAGGTGCCGGTCATCCAGCAGAGCGACGGTTCGCCGCCCGCCCAGACTCTTGATGTCTCGGCAAACAGCTGCACATCGGTCTTCCCGAGATCGTTTGCGATCCACTCGTCGAATATCTCGCAGAGAAACCTCCCGTAAGCCTCGGGAGTGACCGACTCCCTGGTCATAGTGTCGTCCGGCAGCCTGACGATGACGGGGATGAACTGTATCCATTCCGTACCAAGGTCTCTCAGAGCCCTGTATACATCGACGGGACAGGATGCGGAATCAGACGTAACGGTGCACAGCAGATCAGGGTTGATGCCGTACTTCTGCAGTCTTTTTATGGATTCTGTCACTTTCGCATAGGTAGGATGACCGCCGATATCGAGCCTGTTCCTGTCATGGACCAGTTCGGTGCCGTCGATGCTCACTCCTATGTCAAACCGGTTATCTCTGAGGAAACGGCACCACTCCTCAGTGAGGAGCGTGCCGTTCGTTTGTAGATTGTTCCAAACCTGCCATCCTCTGGGAAGATACCTCTTCTCGTAGTAGACCACTTTCTCATAGAAATCCAGACCGGCGAGAGCGGGTTCGCCGCCGTGCCATGTGAATGACACCACGGGGCCGGGACTCGCTTCTATGGTCTGCCGTATGAGTCGTTCCAGAAGGGTGTTGCTCATCCTGTTCTGGATTTCATGGGTGGAGTACTTGCCTTTCTCAAGGTAGTAGCAGTATCTGCACCTGAGGTTGCACCTCGATCCCACCGGCTTCGCGATGATCGCGAAAGGCTCAGTGTTTTTGGAAGCCATTATTGCTTAAGGTGTTTGTCAAAGAATGCCATTGCCTTCTCCCAGGAATCCATTGCGGCTTCCTGACGGTACATCGGCTTGTCATAATACCAGATGCCGTGTCCGGCTCCGTCATACCTGTGGAACTCGAAATCCTTTCCGAGTTCGGTGAGTACCTTTTCCATCTCGTCGACTGCTTCCTTATTGGGCCAGAAGTCCTCGTTTCCGAAGATTCCGAGCAGCGGGATGCTAAGGTCGGGAGCATAGTCAAGAGGCGTCTTCTGTCCGGGAGCGGGTGCGCCACCGGGATTCGTTACGCCGCCCCAGCAGTCCACTGCGCAGTCAAATCCGGGGACCGTGCAAGCTGCGAGGAAGGTATGGCGTCCGCCCGAGCACATTCCGATAACGCCGGCCTTGCCGTTGGAGTTGGTCTGGCACTTGAGGAAGCTGAGGGAAGCAGCTGTGTCGCCCATGACGCTCTCGTCCGGGACTCCGCCGTTCTCTCTTGCCTTTGCGCTGACTTCGGTGGGTGTGCCGTGTCCTACGCGCTCATAGATGTTGGGGCATACAACTGCGTAGCCGTGACGGCTGAAACGGTTGCACTGCTCTCTGAGCCACTCATCCCAGCCGGGCATGTGCGGGATCAGCACTATTCCCGGATAGGGGCCGGAGCCCATAGGGCGGGAATAATAGACGCGGATCTTGTCGCCGTTATAACCGTCGATCACGACGGTCTCGGACATGATTCCTTCATAGTCCGCTGTGTTAAATGAATTCCACATGATCAAACCTCCGTATTATTTTGTTTATGTTACTATTTTACCTTATTCTGAGGTTCATTTGTATACATCGTAATCCTTGTCGAAGAACCTTGTGCTGAACGGCATATGCAGATCATCAGCCTGTCCGAAGGGCATATCCTCGAACTTCGTGGGAACGCTGCCTTCCGGCACGATGGGGATCTCACAGGTCAGAGGCGGCATCACCATCGGTTCTCTCTCCCCTACATCCTGCTTCATGCCGAGCTCGTTCTGCAGGAACTGCCAGCATCCGGGGAACCAGTCGTCCACGCAGGGCGATGCAGTCCCGTCCTTCTCAAGATATCTTTTCTGGGAACTGGTGTCGCCGTGATCTCCGTTGGAGGAGATGTAGACCGCGAAGGGTCTCTTGTGGCGCTCCATGGCGTCCAGCATCGCTATGGTCTGATAGACCGACACCAGCGCATCCTTCCTCGCGTGATGGAAGAACGCCGGAGGAGTCTGG
>JAFYZG010000108.1 GCA_017548825.1 Oscillospiraceae bacterium | reverse complement strand
TGAATGACTGTAAGCAAACCTCCCGGTCAGCCTACAATCTCCATTGTGTTGTACTTCTTCAAAAAGCACTCTCCAAAAGATTATTTATAATCAGGCCTTTTCAGGCCGGACTACCGTTAATACCGCCTGTGAAGGCGAAGCGTTTTATGTCCGTCCAGTTTCTGTCCTCGCACCAGTACACTGTCCTGTCATCAACATCATACACCATGGATACGATCGTCGGACAGACCTCCTGTGATACCGCTTTCAGCACATCGAAACAGTCTTCAACGCCGAAATCATGTGAGCTGTTACTGAGCATGGATTCTGCGATATTATACCGGTCCCACCCCATCCACGGATGTGTTTCGGAATCCTGTTTGAAAGGTGAGAAATTGGTCAGGACCACATGATCCGGTCTCTCGTAATATAGGATGCCCTGTCCCGGGATGATGTGGAGCACGTTGCCGTCCCCGTCGGACAGCGCCGACATGTACGTCACACCGGGAACGCTGCACACATCTCCGTTCTCCGCAATGCTTCTTATCTCCTGCAGTGTCCTCTTCTGGAGCAGCAGATCGATATCGAGCATGATCACGTTCTGACTGGCTTCGCTTTTCGGATCGCTTCTGTCATCGAAAGGCCAGCATGTGGGCATTCCCACGAAATCGCCTCTGGAATTGGCTCCGAACAGCGGGAGCCACCCTTCTTTCGCGTCATATATCTCTATGTAGACGCCCTCACCGGCGGTCCTGATCCTGTGTTCCATGCCGAGCAGATCCAGGTTCCAGCCGATGATGGACTTTTTTCTGTTGACTGCGATACTTGTGCACATGTTTCACTCCTCAGCAGGTCATCTGAGACCGGAGGCACGGAACAGTCCGTGTCTGTTGCAGAAAGCATAGATCGCCTTAACCCTGTTAACTTTGAACCTGGCTTCCGCGTTTCCTTCGGGATACAGCTTGACGAACTGGCTACCCTGATCCGATATAGCGTACAGGAAAGAGATGTAATGACCCTTTGTCATCGGATGATCGACGCGGACGTAATACTCATCCTCAACTCTCTCTATGCGGATAACATGGTCATCATCCGGATCCTCCGTCTCCTGGAGAGGCAGCGTGATACCGCAGCAGCTGACGACCGCATCGCCTATCGACTGTATAACGTTCCCGCAGACGGGACAGACATACAGTCTGCTCTTCGTCATATTAGCTATGCGGTTGCTGTTTCGGACCGCATCTCCCGACAGAAGTTCGATCACGGATATGTCAAGTGCCTTAGCCAGGGTCTCGAGAAGGCTTATATCCGGATATCCCTTCCCTGTCTCCCATTTGCTCACCGCCTTGCTGCTGACATGTATCCTGTCCGCAAGCTCCTCCTGGGTCATCTTTTTCTTCTCTCTCAGGCTGCGTATGATCGCACCTGTAACGTAACTGTCCATAAGAATTACCCCCGTACGGTAAAACAGTAACACATAACCTTACAGGTTCATATCCACGTATCGTAGAGCTGCAGACTTGAAGTCACCGTAAGCAGGATACTGAGATCATTTGTATTCCACTGTTCCCTTGCGCTCTCCGCGGTCCTTGACTTCGGGGCCGGGATAGCCGAAGAAGGCAGCAGCGTAGATCTTATTGCCCTCGGGGATGAACTCCGCTCTGGCTTCGGGATCATGTTCGAAAACATCCCTGACCGTCGCATGATCCCAGCCGCTCATAATGCCCAGAGATGCCGCTGCGATGAACATGTTCTCCATCGCAAGACAGCAGTCCTCGTAAGCAGTGCCCTCCTCATTTGCGGATACGATTATCATAACCGGAGCGTTGCGCATTGGATCGCCGAATGCAGCGGCTGCCTGCGGAGGCATTCCGGGAGGCAGAGGAAGAGATCTGCGCGCCTCAGCGAATCTCTCAAGTCCTTCTTTGCTCCTGATGACAGTGAAATGCCAGGGCTGACGGTTCATTCCGGTAGGAGCGTACAATCCCGCTGTGACGATCGTCTCCAGCGCTTCATCATCGATGGGCCTGCTGTCAAAGACCTTGTAGCTTCTGCGGGCCAGAATGCTCTGCATTGTCTCATTATTGATCATCTTTCGATTCCTCCATATATTTTAATTTCGTTAATTCTTGATTTATCCGAAATTCGTCCATGTCTGTGATACCGGAAGCCGTCCGTTCCGCCCTGAAACCGCTTTTATTCCCTCTCACGGCTCAAACATACTGATCTGCTCATATCTGTCCGGCAGCTCATACATGTATCTGAAGCACTCATCAGGGTCCGATATTATGCCGTTATCCCTGCAGAAGCTGTTGAAGACCTTCTTCAGTTCCTTTGCATGCGGACTCGGCAGTTCATATGCGTTGCCGTATGTGCGGATATACTCCTCCTTAAGCCCGGGAAAATGCCTGTCCAGTGCGGCATAGTAGTATTCCCTGTCGCCGTCCCTCAGGGTCAGCCCCATCCCGAAATCGATGACGCCCTTGACTCCGACTCTTGCGCACTCCTTCAGGATCGCCGTTATGTTTTCCTCTGTATCGTTGATAAACGGCAGGATAGGCGTCATCCAGACGACAGTGGGAATTCCCCTCTCCCGCATCCTCTCCAGCACTTCGATGCGCCTTTTTGTGTTGCATACGTTCGGTTCAAGTATACGGCACAGATCGTCGTCATAGGTAGTCAGAGTGATCTGAACGACGCATTTCGCGGTGCGGTTTATCTCATCCAGGAGATCTATATCTCTGAGGATCCGGTCTGACTTTGTCTGAACGGCGACGCCGAAGCCGTTTCTCAGAATGACCTCAAGACACTTCCTGGTCAGTCCCAGCGACTCTTCGCAGTGCATGTACGGATCCGACATTGAACCGGTGCCTATCATGCCTTTCCGTCTTTTCGATCTCAGCGCATTTTCGAGAAGCTCCGGCGCGTTCTGTTTCACCTCGATATCCTCGAATGGATGCGTGAACTGATAGCATGTGCTCCTGCTGTCGCAGTATATGCAGCCGTGCGAACACCCGCGGTAGATATTCATACCGTAGTGTCCGCCGCTTCCGGTCAGTATTCCTTTTGCATCGACAAAATGCATCAGTCAGCACATTCTCCTATACAACAGACGTCTCCGTCTTCAGCTTCGTTACAGATCGAAAGTCTGCTTTATCAGCAGAGCGGCATCCTTCGCGGAGAGATCTGAGTTATCAATCCTCAGGTAGTTCTCGAACGGTATCTCCCCTTCATTGCTCACCAGACGGTATTTCTCCTCATTCATGAGCAGTTTGCTGGAAAATTCGATATCCGCCTTGGAAGGCTTGTTCTTTATCCTGTTCTCCGTAGCATTTCTGGCCAGCCTGATATCACGCGGGGCGATCAGTTCCACGTAGTAGAACTCCGTGCCGTACGGCCTGAATATATCTTTTACATGTTCTATATAATCCCAGTCGTCCTGATGATCGAAAGCCCACATATATGTGAATATCATTCCGTAATTCGAGGAAGAGGCATAGTTCCTGAACACCGCTTCTCTTATATCCTGAATGGCCTTCCCGTCATAGTACCCGAAGATCTCTATGACGGATTCGATCGCCATATGATTGTGGAACAGTCTGAGATCCGTAATCTTCATCAGTTCCTGACCGACAGTCATTTTGCCGACAGCTCCGCTGCCTATAAGAAATACAAGTTTCATTTTTATACCGCCTGCAGCTTTGGATCTTTACGATCCTCGCCGCTTGATCGTTTTCTGTTTTATTCAGAGAAGAATTCTATGATGCTCTCCGTACCAAGGATCGCATTCCCGTCATCAGCTGCCGGCACCTGATCCGTATTGTGGCTGA